>DNWZ01000593.1 GCA_003506095.1 Planctomycetaceae bacterium
GATGGGCAGCGGAAATTGCAGAAGCTCTTGATTATGCCCATTTCAACGGCGTGATTCACCGGGACATCAAACCTGCAAACATTTTAATCGACCATCATGGACGAGCCTTGCTGGCAGATTTTGGCATCGCTCAATCAGCGACCAAAACGGGTCGATTTGCCCCATCGATAGGCACGCTGCGTTACATGGCTCCCGAGCAACTGGAGGGCAAAGAAGTTGATGCTCGCAGTGACGTTTATAGTCTGGGCGTGGTGCTTTATGAAATGCTGACGGGGAAGCTGCCGTATTCTTCCACAGAGCCATACGTGCTGCGTCAGGAGATCGTTGCCGGTGCGAAACTAGGCTCGGAGAATATCTCAACGGAACTGCGTCGCATTTGCCTCAAGGCATTGCAGCTTGACCCCAAAGATCGCTATCAAAGTGCGAAGTCACTGGCGGTTGAATTGAGCCATCGAGTTCAGCACAAACGAGGCAGGGGCTTCATTTTGTGGCTGTTGCTGCTAACGCTTGCTTTAGGTGTGGGGGCTTTTGCACTGTTGCAACTACAACAAGCCGATCCTCAACCCAAATTGTCAGTAGCTTCGTTAGATAGCCAGTCTGTTACGACACTAGAGCAGACCAACGAGCGATCCGCTGTCGAGTTTTGGGAGGCAACTGAGCAGCCAGCTAGTTATGCTGATGCAATCGAACTTGGTGACAAATGGTTCGATCGACACCAGTTCGGTCGTGCGATCCCACACTACACGGCTGCGATTGGTTTCGATGAAACAAATGCCCAAGCTTATTTCAAGCGAGGCCGATGCCATTTCAATGCCGATGCTTACAGGGAGAGCTTGATCGATTTCAAGCGAGCAACTGAACTGGATCCTACCAATCCACAGTTTTTGGAACGTGTTGCAAATGCCCATTTCCACCTGCGGCAATTCGATGAAGCGGTTGCCGCAATGGAGAAAGCGATCAAGCTGAATCCACCCGAAGTTGAGCTTTTAATAAAGTCGCTTGCAATCATGATTTCCAATCGAGCCTTCGCTCACTCGCAGAAAAAAAAATTCGCAGATGCAATAGCCGACTTAAACATGGCTCTGGAGCTTGATCCCGATGGCCAGCATTTCCATCGACAACGTGCAGCCTGCTATTACAACAGCAAGAACTTCGAAAAAGCCTTGCTCGATTTTGACGAAGCCATCCGTCGTGACCCCCAGATTAGCAGCTACTACCTAAACCGTGGTTACTGCCTTCAAGCAATGGGCAGAGGCGATGAAGCGGTTGCTGATTTCGAGAAGGCTGAGGAACTGGGGCGGAAGTAGCTGTCGTTAATCGATGCAGCGATTAGAGCAGAGGCTACGCCACTGGTTTCTAGGCATCTCATGGACCCTAATCCCAGAAAGCGGCGATCGGATCCATTCGCAAAATACCGTAGGGACATCTGCCCTATTGAGTGTGTCTACTCAATGAATCATGCCTGCGAAGCTACCGGGAGCCCCAAAAATGTTGCTCGTTGACGACGCAAAAGCCATTGAGCACCTCGTGCTTGAGCGTCTGGATGACGCGTTCGACGAACGCCTGCAGGTTCGGTGATTTGATCGGCGTCTTCTTGATGGTGCTGTGAACACGTCGTCGAGCGCAAGGACGTATTTGGTGTCCTGGTCCCGCTGCAGGATCGTGCAGGGCTGGCTCTCGTCCTGCAGGAACATTTCGAAGTTGCGGGCCTGCTGAGTGGTCCATGCGCCGGATGGATTGACGCCCCTAAGGCGATGACAAAGTACGGATAGCCGATAAGGTTTGACGTCGATTGTCTGGAGGTGCGTTGGCTTAAGCACATCAATCCGGGTCGAGTCATCGCAGCGTTTGATAGCCGCCAGAGAATCGGTGGATGTGGCCGCTGGCTGGCAATTGGACAGCACAGCCGGGTTGGAAAACCCCGTTTTGCCCCGCGGATTGTGTCTTGAGGCCGGATTCGGAAAAGCCCCCGCACCGGTCTCGAACTTTTCTAAGTGACTGTATGGTAAAGGCTTGCGGCAGTGATCGCTGTTAAACGCGGGTGCCGACCGGCGATAAAGCTGGCTGTTAAGCGACTTTTCCGTAACGCGGCACACTCAGAACGACCCACCGAACCGGTCTCGAACTCAAAAAATCCTGCGTTTTACGGCATTTCCGAAAGCGAGTGCTCAAAAAAGGTTCGTATTCGGGGTTGGTACGGGGAGGGATCACCGAAGGCGCCGTCCGCTATCACTTGCGGTGACAAGTTCAGGCAGCCAGCGATGGACGCTCGAAACTTTCGCTCATCCAAGAGTTGCAACTCACTGAAGTCATCAATCACTGGCACGCTGATCAGCTTGAGCGTTTACCCAAAGGTCGCTCGCCCAATCTACATTCGCTGTGGACATTTCTCGTCGACGAATACGCGTACCCTGGATCTTAAAAGTCGGTCCGCAAGTTCGCTCGAGATCGTTTTCACACTGCTCCCAAGCGACCGCTGCGTCGCATCGAGACGCAACCCGCAGCGCAGGTTCAAAGCGATTGGCTTGAAATCAACATTCGCTTAGTCGGAAGTGACGAAGCGGTTGAAATGGTTACGCTCGATGGCTTCGTGATGACGCTCAGTCATTCACGAAAGACGGCGATCATTTGGAGCCAGCGAATGGATCAGCTCGCCTGGCATCACGTTCACAATGAAGCCTTCAAACGGCTTGGCGGCATCGCAGCGGTCAATCGTATCGACAACCTTAAGACCGGCGTCGCCAGCGGCAGCGGTGTGTGGGGCAAGATCAACGAAAGCTATGCCGCCTACGCTCGTACTATGGGCTTCCACGTTGATCCTCACGAGGCCAGGCAACCGCAACAGAAAGGCAAGGTTGAACGCCGTGTCGGTGCCTTCAAGAAGATCGATCTGACGCGGGTTTTCAGCTCATTGGAAGAGCTTCAAACTTATACCAACGCATCATTGCAACGAAATAGTGTTTGCCGAAAATGCCCGGTCACTGGCAAGAGCGTTGATGCAACGTGGCTGATCGAACGCGAACTCTTGCGTCCACTGCCTGCGACAATGCCGATGCCATTTGACCTCATTAAACATGCCGACGTTCACAAAGATTGCACGGTACGGTTTGAAGGCTGCTCTTATAGTGATCCGTACCGCTATGCGGGCAGCAAGATCGAGGTACGTGGTTGCAGCGGTATTGTGCAAATGATTGATCCCAAGACGGGCGAAGTGGTGAAACAATATCCCCGGTATACGGCTGAATTGTTGTCAATTGACCAAGACTGCTATGAGCAGCAGGCCAGCGCCACACCGGAATCTCGTATCCCTCGCCCATTGCCACTTGGCAAGATGGCACGCCGAATTGAAGAGATCGCATCACAGGGAGTGACAGTTCGCTCGATCGACTTTTATGCGCAGATTGCGGCTGCCAAATGTTTACCTCCTGCACCGATTCCCTAGTTCTTAAAACGATCGTTGTCTCGTTTGTTTTTCGTTACTCCAAGTTAGAAAAGTAGTTATCATGAAGATCCATTTAACAAGAAAAATGTTTAGTGCGGGGAGCCTCCCCAAGCCGAAGCCTACACAAGACATTTCGTCGTTGGCTGAGCGACTCGATGTGTTGCGATTGGTGTTCGCGGCGGAGCACTTGAGCGACCTGGTGTCACAAAGTGTGAAGCGAGATTGGAACGCGACGCAGTTTCTGGACGAGCTACTGCGGCTTGAGATCGAACGGCAAGAGGAACGTCGTACCGCTCAGTCGATGCGTATCTCGCAATTGCCAGCAGCCCGACGCTGAGCAATTTTGACCTTGCCTTTCAACCCAGCGTCTCGCGCAACCAGATCGAAACGCTGTCGACTTGCCAGTGGATTCGTGATTGCCAAGCGTTGTTGTTGCAAGGTCCACCGGGAGTTGGCAAGACGCATCTGAGCGTGGCACTTGGGCAGCGAGCGATCGAAAATGGCTTCAGTGGTTGATTCACTCGTGTCGATGAGTTGATGTATCAACTGAAGCAGGACGCGGATCTGAGTCCTGCACGCGTGAAGCACAAGAAGTACATGCCGTCGAACTTATTGATATTGGATGATTTTGGTTACCAGCGGCTGGACCGGGATCAAGCGAACATGTTTTTTCGCTTGGTGAATTATCGTTATCAACGAGGCTCGATCGCGTTAACGACGAAAAAGGGAATCACGAGTTGGCCAGAAGTGCTGGCGGGAGACGAGGTGCTTGCCGGAGCGATCCTTGACCGACTCTTGCACAGTGCGACGGTGTTGAGCATCCAGGGCCGGAGCTATCGCCTGCGAGACTTGGAGCAGAGCGTGGGCGGAGTGTCGTCACCGTTGCGGGGCTAAGCTCGCGCGAGTAGCAGCCTGCCGGGTGCGGAAGAAAGGAACCCGAATCGTAACAGTTCAGGTTCACTAACTTCGTAAAGGTTGGGGTTGAGTGACAAATCTAACTTAAAATGCTACCGCGAAGCGAATTCCTACTCGGCTGCAATCCGCTCGACAGCAAGTTTGAAGAAAACCGTGATGTTTAGACTCTTAAGTCTGGACGCTCTCTTCAGTCGGACACCAACCCATAAACACCCAAAGAGCCGCCACGCTAGCTGGACAGCGCCAGGTTTAC
>DNWZ01000671.1 GCA_003506095.1 Planctomycetaceae bacterium
AAGGATAAAGATTTTTCGATTTACGAAGTGCCGCTGTCATTGGTCGGCAACGGACTGGACGAATTGATCGTCAACCGACTCGGCCTGACCACCGCCAAGACGCTCGATATCACTCCCTGGACCGATCTGCTGCACAATCTGCGTCACCCCAAGCACGAGATTTCGATCGCTGTTGTCGGAAAGTACGCCGAGCATAAAGATGCTTACAAGTCGATTTACGAGGCGATCGACCATGCCGGCATCCAGCATAAAACACAAATTCGCGTCGGACGCGTTCAGTCGTCGGATATCGAACGCGAAGGGGCCGAACGGTTGCTAGCCGGATACCACGGAATCCTAGTCCCTGGCGGTTTCGGTGAACGCGGTATCGAAGGCAAAGTGCAAGCGATTCAATTCGCACGCGAACGCGGCATTCCGTTCTTTGGGATCTGCTTGGGGATGCAATGTGCGGTTATCGACTTCGGTCGACGGATCGTTGGTCTTGGCGGCGCGCACTCGACGGAGTTCGACAAAAACACGCCTCACCCGGTGATCTGCTTGCTCGACGACCAACGCAACGTGACCGAAGTTGGCGGCACCATGCGACTGGGCAGCCAGCCCACCATTTTGGCGCCGGGCAGTCGTGCGGCGAT
This sequence comes from Planctomycetaceae bacterium, assembly GCA_003506095.1. Taxonomy (GTDB): domain Bacteria; phylum Planctomycetota; class Planctomycetia; order Pirellulales; family Pirellulaceae; genus UBA6163. The sequence goes on from DNWZ01000671.1 coordinate 633, forward strand.
CGCCTACAACCAAGACGATATTCACGAACGTCATCGCCACCGCTACGAGTTCAATAATATTTATCGCGAGCAGTTCGTCGCCTCTGGGATGCAGTTTTCGGGAACTAGCCCCGATGGCCAATTGGTCGAAGTGATCGAATTGCCAGGCCATCCTTGGTTTGTTGCTGTACAATATCACCCTGAGTTCAAGAGCAAACCGCTGAAGGCCCATCCGCTGTTCGCTGGATTTGTCGGTGCGGCGGTCGAGCGGCACTTGAATCGCGGTGACGTTGAGCGATCGGCAAATATCTAGTCGACCACTATCGATCCGGCATCAAGTTTTTTTCGTAGCGTCCGTTTGCTATGCGAATCCTTGATTCGGATTTCATCAATCCCTCCTCATTCCTCAATCAGGAGCCGTCATAACGGGTTTTAATATGTCCAGCGAAGAACCCAAGATCATTGTCGATGACGATTGGAAGGCGCAAGTCGAGAAAGAAAAAGCGACGGCCGCAGGAAAAGCGGTCGTCGAAACGGACGACGTAAACGCGGCAAACGAGCCTGAGCAAGCGGTAGACGATCGCGTTGCAGAGATGCTCGATGTGCCACCGCCGGCAACCATGGAAACACTCGTTTCAATGCTGTTCACGCAAACGTTGGCCGCACTGGGGCAGTTGCCCGGTGCCGACGGAAAGCCAGGCCAGGTCAACAAGCCTTTCGCCAAATACTTCATCGACTCGCTAGAAATGTTAGGTGAAAAAACCAAGGGTAACTTAACGGACGATGAATCGAAAATGATCTCCGAAACGCTGCATGCGATGCGGATGGCGTTCGTCTCCATAAGGGCAAAGTGATCGATGAAAGGTTTTGTTTTCCAAAGCGTTGTGGGGTTGATGTTCATTTGTGCTTGTTCGCAAACTGGATTGGGACAAATGATTACCGGACATCGCGGTGCTTCGCATGACGCCCCTGAGAATACCCTCGCGGCTTTCCAGCTCGCTTGGGAACAAGGGGCTGATGCGGTCGAAGGCGATTTTTATTTGACCGCGGATTCTCATATCGTTTGCATTCATGATGCCGATACCTTGCGCACCTCAGGCATCAAAAAGATCGTCGCCAAAACGACGCTCGACGAATTGAGACAACTCGATGCCGGTGCTTGGAAAGATCCTCGCTTTAAGGGTGAAAGGATCCCAACGTTCGCCGAAGTAATGCAATGCATTCCAGCGGGAAAGACGTTCGTCATCGAATTAAAGACTGACCCAGCAGTCGTTCCTGTTCTGGAAAAGGAACTGAAGCGTTTGCAACCCGATCCGTCGTCGCTATTGATCATCGCATTCAACGCCGAAACGATCGCCGCGTGTAAAAAAGCCTTTCCCGAAATCAAAGCTCACTGGTTGACCAGCTTTAAAAGGTCCAACGGGATCGGCCCATGGGCCCCAGCGGCGAAACAGATTATCGATACGGTTAAAAACACCGGTGCAGATGGGGTCGGCCTGAGAGGCGAGCGAGCTGTGATCGATCGGTCGTTTATTGAAAAGTTGGCGTCCGGCGGTGTCAACGATTTTCACGTTTGGACGATCGATTCACCCGCCGATGCACAGTACTTTAAAGAGCTTGGTGCCAGCGGAATCACCACCAATCGCCCAGCCTACATTCGCCAAACGCTCGAAGGCGGCAATTGAAAAGGGGCGAAATCGACGATTGAATTGAATCAGTCGAGCGCAGCAAGTTGGATTACGTTTTGTTGACGAACGGTTTGCCTGGCTTTCCGTTTAGAAGTCCCAAAAGACTGCCGTTGATGTATTGAGCCCAACCGGCTTTGCAGGCTTCAAAGCATTCCAGCTTCGGTGAAAGGCCTTCATGTGAAAGCTTGAGACTTGTTCGGTCGTCGCGGCGTTCGATTTCCCATCGCAGATTCGTTCCGTTCCACTCCGACGGATTTCTCAGTTCTGGCAACGCCAGGTGACTGTCGATGCACTTCCAGATCACACGTTCACCGGGCGCCAGGTCTTCGACGCAAAACGTTTTGTAGCTGTCCTCAAAACGGACTTTGAATATGTCACCGATGGCACGTGTATCGCCCTCGATACGGTCGGACCACCAGCGACTTAGTCCCGATGTTAAGCATTCAAAAACGTTGCCCGTGGAAGTCTGGCATTGAATCGATATTTCAAAGGGCGATTCGGTTGCTACCAACCTTTCGCCACCAGCTTTCACCTCGGCACCGGGTAACGTTTCGGCAAAGGCCCTGGCATCAAAAACAGGACGAATCTCGACAGTTCCAAGTTTCGCAGGTGGAAACAACTTGGCGATCGATATCGCTTCGTCCAGGTCTTTCACATCAATGACATAGCAACCGACAAGCTGCTCATGGGTCTCTGCGAACGGACCATTCGTCAAAAGCGTGTCGTCGTGACGCTCACGCAAACTGGTCGCTTTTGTCACCGGGTGCAAAGGCGCAGCATTGACCAGTTTTTCTTGCTCGCTCAATTGGCGGCAAATCTCAATCGACTGAATCACACAAGCCTTGCGCTGCTCGTCATCCCAATCCTCTTCAACGCTATAGATCAGCAGCATGTATTTCATTTTTAAATCCACTGATCGTATCGATAGGATGCCCTCGCCAACGGCAAGGCTTTATTCGACAGTCAGCAGGAGTTATTGTAGAAATGTGATCACTGCATAGTAGGCACCTATTTGGTTTCCATCACTCGTTGTAAAGAGAGGTGCTAACTGGTGGGAACCAGCCTCTAGCTTGACGTTAAAACTGATTTCGACATCATCGTCTCCAACTGGCCTGGACTCTAAATCAGTGCCATTGATACGCAATACCGCATTTTTTACCGGCAGGGCGACGCCTTTTGTCGTGCGAAATGCTCGCGATGCTCCCGGAACGTTCTCACCCGCCGGTAAACCGGCATTGATAGGATGATCCGCTTCAACGGGCCATCGTCGAACACCAATTCGATACTCTCCCGAATTTACGACTTTAACAGCCCAGTGGCCGTCGTGAACTTTCACTTTGCCAACGGATTCCGCAGCCGATTTTTGTTTCGGATTTTTGCTCGCTTCAGGACTCTTGGTTCGTGATTGGAAACCCTCGGCACCACGAATGTGCTGTTGGTTCCAAGGCGGCAAGTCCGACTGAATCCAGTCATGCCCGGTTAGCATGACGGTGGGGTGGTCAAGGTGGCCGAGGTAAATCTCGGTCGTCTGAGCGAAAGTCGGTTCTAGCTCGTCCCACCACCGATCATAGAACTCAATCATTTTCTTGAACTGCTGTGGATGCTGGCCAGCGACGTTTTGCTGCTGGCCCGGGTCGGCCTGCATATCATACAGTTCCTTGCCGTTGATCAGCCGCCAGCGTTGGGACATGACAGCGGTTTGTTTCCATTTGATCGGGTCGCGAACTCGCTGGGAATCTGTCACCAAGAAACGATCAGGCCACGAATCGGTTTTCGCGGTCGGATCTAACAGCGTTCGAATCGACTGGCCGTCAAACTTGATTTCGCTTGGCGAAGGCGCACCAACCAGTTCGAGTAGTGTGGGCACGATATCAACAGCGTGGCATAGAATGTCGCTTTGATGTTGTTGGTTCCAACCCTTTGCAGGCCAATGCGCGATCAACGGCACCCGATGCCCGCCATCGTATTCGCTCCCTTTTGCACCACGCATTCCGGCATTAAAGATCTTGGCCCCTGTCGCTGTGCCATTGTCGGTTGTGAAAATCACCAGCGTGTTTTCCGCGATCCCTAAATCTTGTAACAGTTGTCGTGTCTTTCCGACGTTATCATCGATGTTGGTGATCATCCCAAAAAATGCGGCGATTGCGGGATCTTGGTCAGCATACATGTCCATATACTGCTGGGGCGCGTGCAGCGGGCCGTGTGGCGCGTTGAGGCTGATGTAAGCGAAAAACGGTTCATGTTTTTCGGCTTTTGACCGAATGAATTGATTGGCTTGATCGAAAAACACGTCCGTACAAAAACCTTTGGCCGGAACGATTTCGCCGTTGAAAAAATAGCTTCCGTCAAAGTATGCGTTGTCCCAAACGTCTGGTGTTTGCCCGACACCGCCTCCGCCATGGCGATAGACGTGCGTAAATCCGCGGTCCTCGGCGCGATAGGGAAAGTTGTCGCCTAAATGCCACTTCCCAAACATGCCGGTCGCATAACCATGCTCCTTCAATAATTGAGCGATCGTGATTTCGTTTTCGCGCAGCATCGATCGCCCATTCACCGTATGCCAAACTCCGGTGCGGTCTGTCCAGTGGCCAGTCAGCAGTGCAGCACGCGTTGGCGAGCAAGTGGGGGCGACGTGGTAATCGGTCAATTGAGATGATTCGCTGGCCAAGCGATCGATGTTTGGCGTCTTGATGATCGGATTGCCGGTATAGCCAAGGTCGCCGTACCCTTGGTCGTCGGTGATAATGAACACAATGTTCGGCTTGTCCGCAGCGTGCAGAGGCCCAGTGGTAACCGGCGCGATCAATGCCACGCACAGGCTGACTAAGACGGTTTTCAATAACATGATGATGACTGTGTTACTCACGTGACAGAATAAGGCTTTATCCGAAAAGGGGGCTGACCCTCTCTGGCGAGGCCAAAAAAACAATGAAATTGACTCACCTCCAAAGGGTCAGCCCCCTTTTCGGATAATAGGCTCTTAAGGGATCGGTCGCAGTCGTGTCAGCCTAAAATACACGGTATCAACGCCATTCGCAAAGCAGCGACGGTCCGGGGTTGCCTCTCAGCGTTTGGCCTTTCTGCTGCTCTCGTTCACTTGCTTGCACGATCGGGCTGGTGAAAAATGAGCGGCGAAAGATTCGGAGCTCTGGACCGCCCGCGCGACTTCCATCTCATTTTTCGCCATCCAACTTTCGACAGTTTCGTTGCGGTCAGCGCCGATGGGCCACGATCCGAGTTTGCCTTGGTCATCAATCCACGGATGCAAGCTCCGGTGGTGTGATTGGCGGCGGTTTTGGCGGTCTAGAAACGGATTCACGATAGCGTCATCCAGCGAATAACGGCCTGCTCTTTGTGACTTTGGGTGATTAGCCGAATTGCTCGTCGCATGGTTACGCTGGCGTTCCAGTAAGTTGCGACTGGGGATGAATCAGTGGGTTGGCAGTTGAAACCCGCCTTAAAACGGTTCTGTGTTTGGTGATTCGCTTTGGACTTCCACAAGGCTGCTGCGGACATCAGCGTTTGCGGTCCAGTAGAAAATCATCCCTAAAATTGCCATGATTACTTTGACGATTTCAAATACTAGAGCGACCAGGGTTCCTGAAGCGATCGTGGGTGTTGCAGGTACGACTTGGTAGAGCCATTCCATCGCGCCTTCGAAGACGCCTAAACCTGCTGGGGCGATCGGTAACGCCGCAGCGACACATGCGATCGGGAAAATCAGTGTGTGCTGGGCCAGTGACGGTGCATCGGCGCCGTACAGGGCTGTAGCGATCCAAAAAGCTGATATGGCTAGTAGCAAATGGACAGCGACGCTGAGCAATAGCGCGATGCCAAACACAAACGGGTGGCGGTGGAAAACCCGCAGCGGTCCGGCGATTCGGTTGACGATGCCGCCAACATAACGCAATCGCGAGGCACGAATAATCAAGCGATCAATCGGACGGCCGCCGAGTATCAACGCGGCCAGAACGACTAAACCGATCACAGTGAGTGCTAGCGATGCATCGCCGATCCTTACCAAGTCGGCGTTGGTTGATCCTCCAGCGATCCTTAGCCCTGCGGCGACCAGCATCAGTAAGCCTAGCAGGCCGACGCCGCGATCGACAACGACCGATGCGACTGATTCGATCCCTTTGCCGGGGCTTCGCCGGGCAAGGAAAATCATCTTGAAGAGGTCACCACCCACACTGCCGGCGGAAACAAAACTGAGCAAGAAACTGATCGCGCTAAGGCGAAAAGCTTCGACCACGCCAAGCTGGATTCCTTGAGACCTGACCAGCATCCACCAGCGAAAAAAAGAAATACTTAAGGCTGTGATCGCTGCGACAAGTGCGGCCAATAGCAGCGGGTAATTTTTCTGGCGACTTCGCAAATCTTCCCACTGTTCGGGTTCGACTCGCCACAACAGCCACGCGATGATCACCGCCGGAATGATGAACTTCGCCGCCGCTATGACAATCGACTTTGCGGGAATCACGACACCGCCTGGGCCATTGCTTCGAGTTGTTCCCATCGCTGGTAACTGTTGGCGAGCGTTTTTTCTAAGTCGGCCAACTTTGCTTGCGTCTTCGCGATCACGTCACCAGCCTGTTTGTAGAAATCGGGTTTGGACATCTCGACATGTAAGATTGCTAAGTCGGATTCCAATCGCTCGATTTTACTCGGCATCTTTTCCAGTTCGTGCTGATCTTTGAAACTCAACCGTTTCAACTTCTGTGAGCTGGTCGAGGCTGAAGGTTGCGACGAAGGTGACGGTTTTGAGGTTGCCACTACGGAACCGGGTGATTTGACCGCAGGCGACTTAGCTTCGATTTGGGCCAATGCTTCGCGTCTTGCGACTGCGTTGATCCAATCGTCATAGCCACCAACGTATTCATTCACATTGCCGTCTTCGAAAACGATCGTGCTGGTGACAACATTGTTCAAGAATGTCCGATCGTGGCTGACCAGCAGCACGGTACCGCCGAAATCGACGAGTTGTTCTTCCAGCAGATCAAGGGTTTCGCTGTCCAGGTCATTCGTCGGTTCGTCCATGACGATGACGTTGGAAGGTTTTGTCATCAGGCGGGCTAGCAATACGCGATTTCGCTCGCCACCGGATAAAAACTTGACAAGTGTTCGGGCCCGTTCGGGCGTGAACAAGAAATCTTGCAGATAGCCGATGATGTGTTTCGACTTGTCGCCGATCTTCACCATGTCGTAACCGTCGCTGACGTTGTCCTGGACAGTCTTTTCCGGATCGAGCGTGTCGCGGAGTTGATCAAAATAAGCGACTTGCAGGTTAGTGCCTTGGCGAACTGATCCTGATTGCGGTTCCAGTTGGCCAAGCAAAAGTCTTAGTAACGTTGTCTTGCCAGCACCGTTGGGGCCGACGATTCCGACCTTATCGCCGCGCATGATGGTGGTCGAGAATCCGCTGACGATCGATCGATCGCCATGGGCGAACGTGACCTCTTTCGCTTCGGCGACCAGCATGCCGCTTTTGGCTGCTTCTTGGATTTGCAGTTTCGCGGTGCCGATTTTTTCGCGTCGATCTTGGCGTTGTTCGCGGAGCGCTTTGAGCGCCCTCACGCGGCCTTCGTTGCGGGTTCGGCGTGCTTTGATACCTTGGCGAATCCAGACTTCCTCTTCGGAAAGTTTTTTATCAAACAACGCATTCTGTTTTTCTTCGGCCGCCAGTTTGTCCGCTTTGCGTTTGCGGAATGTGGCATAATCGCAAGACCAATCGAACAGTTTGCCGAGATCGATTTCCCAGATGCGGGTGGCCAATCGCTGTAAAAACGAGCGATCGTGTGTGACGAAGATCAGCGTACCGGACCAACGGAGCAGGAAATCTTCTAACCACAGGATCGATTCGAGATCGAGGTGGTTGGTCGGCTCGTCCAGCAGCAACAAATCGGGTTCGGCAGCGATCGCTTGGGCCAGCAGGACGCGGCGTTTCATTCCGCTGGACAGCGTCTGAAATTGAAGATCGCCATTGAGTCCCATTTTGGCCAGGGTGTCTTCAACGGCCAGATCGACTTGCCACAATTCTG
>DNWZ01000465.1 GCA_003506095.1 Planctomycetaceae bacterium
ATTGCATGCTCGATCAATTGGGCGGTTGCTGTCTTTACGACGAATCGTCTCGGATTGCAGAATCAAAGTACGGAATCCTCGGCTGGTTGCTCGCTGGTGAGGCTGTAGAAAAGCATGGCGATTTGAGCGATTCAGAACTGATCCAGCTGGCACTCGAATCGTTGCCATCGACACTCCCCTCTGGACGCGAACATTTCATCGAAGGCCGCGTGCATCGCTGGCATTCCGCTGTCAACGCGATGCCTGGTGGTGTGGTGATACTGCCCCACGATCAACGACATCGTCCCGAACCAATCGGCTTCGAGAACTTATTCTTTATTGGCGACTATCTGTTCGATTCGACACTCAACGGCGTCTTGGATTCCGCGGAATACGTCGCTCAGTGGATCGCAGGAATCGTCGTTGAATAACGATTCCGATACACATACACTTTGTTTATGTTTTATCTTAAGCCGTTTGGTTTTAGATTTAGATTTTTTTGCAACATCCTACACCCAACCTCGATTTCCCAGGGCGAACGAAGGTCAGCATGTCAACCGCTACGATTACGATGCCTAATGATACAGCCAACGATTTACCACCAGGTTGCGAATCGATCTTGCTCGGTTTCGCCAAAGGCGATTGTCAGGGGCAAATGGTTTGGCTCGACTTGGCCGACAGCGGACAGAACAAAATCGTTCTACTCAGCCAAACGCCCGTAACAAAAATGCCAGCGTTATCGCCGGCCGAAAACCAATTGCAGGTGATTACCGTTACACAGGCACCCAGCGGCAACCAAGACTTAGTCCAACGTCTGCAGTTGCAGTTCGAATCTCAGTCCAATCAGGCGTCGCATGCCGCCGGTTCGCTCGTTAAATCGGCACTGTTGACTCTACAGGGTGCCCAAATACTTTGGCGACCATCTCAAATGATCGTATTCGCGCCGCTCCAGCGGATGCAGTCAATTTGCCATGCGATCGTGGAAGCATCCTTCTATGAGTTTGAACTACGGTCCATTGAAAAGTCGCTCGACGCCGCATGGGAGAATGTGCAAGCTGATTCTCCTTTAGCATTCGAATTCAACGAACGTGCGATTCCCCGCCGCGAAGAACTGTCGACCCGGTTCCAATCTGTCTTGTCATTGCGAACTCGCTTCGCACGACTCGCACCGCAGGTTCTAGTCCCACACATTTATCCGCCAACCTTGGCCAGCCAAATCGCCGAACGACTGCGCGAGCGGACTCGCATGCCCGAACGCTTGGAATTGGTGGAAGGGAAATTGGAGGCCCAAGAACGCATCTATGAAATGTGCAGCAACCGAGTCAGCGAGTTTATGGTCGCACGTACCGGCCATCACTTAGAGTGGGCGATCATTATTCTCCTGTTAGCTCAAACGGTCTTGATCGTCATCGAGTATTTGTCGTCGGCGAGTGCATAAGCCGTGCGGTATTCATCGATCGATATCCTGCGCACCCTTGCCATATTTGTGATGGTGGTCGTCCACTTTTGTGAAAACCTGGCCGGTTATACTCCGCCAATTGCCGGTTTTGGGGCGCCGCTGTTTATGCTGCTATCGGGTGTCAGTTATCGACTTTGGCTCAATGGTCAACTTTTTCGCGATGTCAGCGACACACAAATCGCCAAGATCACGATCCGCCGCGGACTGTTTCTTTTTGGCATCGGGTTTGTGTTTAACATCCTAATCTGGCTGCCCGAAGACACGTTCAATTGGGATGTTTTAACGCTGATTGGCTTTGGTTTGATAACCCTGAACATCGCTAGACGTTTACCACCAGCACTGATTTTGCTTTTCTGCGGTGCCGTGTATGCGATCAGTCCCCTGGCACGCTCAATCGCCCAATGGCCAGATTATTGGCAGAATGGCTATTTCGATCCCGACTGGACGTTGGCTGATGTGCTGCAAGGTTTTTTGGTGGTCGGATACTTTCCTGTATTGCCGTGGGTCATTTTCCCGCTAACCGGTTTCGTTGCTGGCACCTGGGTGTTTGGACAGACACGTGGCCAACAACCAGGTGTGCCCGCGATCATTCGTGGTATAAGGATCGGTGCGGGAATGATCGTGATTTCAACATCAATGGTAGCGACTCGAACGTTGTTACCGCAGTGGTTTCCCAGCGACTGGCCAGCGACTTGGTCGATGTTTCCGCCCAGTGCGGAGTATGTATTGGGGACACTCGGTTTCGGAGTTTTCAGCTTTTGCGGCGGATATCTCTTGCTTGATTTCGCAGCAGCGGCCGAGCGTCTTCAAACGCTCAAGTCATTCGCGGCGACGCTCAGCCGCTATTCTTTGTCAGCCTATATTTTACATCACATCGTACACGTCTGGCCGATGTGGATTTATGCTGTAACAACCGGTCAAGAAACAACGGTTTACTGGCAACAGGCGACCACAATACCAGTTGCGATCTTGTTGGCATGCATTTACTTCGTGCTCAGCTTTATCCTGTTCCGTTGGATGGAAAAAAATAACCAACCCGCGATCGAATCGGCGATGCGCTGGATATGTGATTAAGGTCAAACAGCTTCACACCAACAAATCGGTCAACACTCGCCCTTCGTCGGTTGGGCCGATCAATCGTTGATCGAGCCCTTGGTATTGATAATGGAATCGATGCGGATCGA
>DNWZ01000388.1 GCA_003506095.1 Planctomycetaceae bacterium
ACGGCGAACCCGAAATGCTGCAACAGATCATCCGAGCTGGTTGCGATTGCGATCACTCGGCGAGGTTGCAAAGACTGTATCAACTGATCGGCAGTGGCGACGAACAAGTCTCCTACGTTGTGTTTGCAAGCGAACCCGAAACGGCCGATTTGATCTTTGAATTCCTTGACCTGCGACTCCCCCGCAATCGCGTCCTACGTCATTCGTCCGAATCTTCCGCCTGGACACAGTTTAAGAACGAGGNNCAGTGCAATTCACTATGACTTGCCATTCTCACCAAATCGCATCGAACAACGCATGGGTCGCCTTGATCGTTTTGGCAGTGGGATGCCCGTACAGGCTGCTGTGTTGGTTTGCGATGGATCAGCCGTCCAGAAACGGTGGTTCGATTTGGTCGACGGCGCACTCGGCGTCTTCACTCGTTCGATTGCCAGTTTGCAATATGTCATCGATGACTCGATGCAGAGCGTCTTCACCGAATATTTGGACTCGGGGGCCGATGCTTTTGTCGAAACCAGTGAGAAACTCGGCGGCGATGAAGGGATGGTCGCCAAGGAACTCAAACGTATTATCGCTCAAGACGCCATTGACTCGTTCGATACCGATGTCGTGACCCAAGAGTTCGCGGACGAACTCGAAAACAACGATCGAAAGCTCGGGCAACAGTCGGTTGAACTCTTCACGAAGTGGCTCAAGCGTGGTTTGCACTTTCGCATTTCGGGTGAAGAGCAAAAGTACGACGATGTCTTTCAGTACGAATTCACTCGCCGTGTCGATTATGGAAAGCGGGGACCGTACGGTAAAGACACACTCATGCCCATCGACGAATTCAAGCGGTTTTTCGCCAATTCGATCGACGATATAGAAACGGAAAAACCGACCGTCTTCACAACCGTCCCGCTGACTTTTGATCGCGTCACATCGCAACGGCGTTGCTGCCGATTATTGCGAGTCGGTGATCCTTTCGTCGACGCGATAGAAGCGTTTACACGATGGGACGATCGAGGATGCAGTTATGCGTTTTGGCGTTACGTGCCTGCGTATCGCGGTGAAGAAGATCCGGCCGTATTCTTCAAGTTCGATTTCGTCGTTTCACCTGCGATCGCGCCGCTGAAAGCCTTGTGTGAACGATACCCTGGCGCAAGCTGGAACGCCGTTGTGCGTCGCACGCAAACGATCATGCAACCTCGTTTCACAACGATGTGGCTCGACTCCGATCTTGAAAGAGTCACGGGCAAAGACGATCGCGCCAAACTGCTGATGCCTGCGTTTAGTAAAGGTCGCTCCGGGTTTAAAGAGGACTTTAACCTGAACCGTAATCGCTGGGATGCAGTGGCGGAACTTTACGACATGTCGCTGTGGCGAGACCGTTGCATAGCGGCGCGACAGACTTCCGAGCGATTACTGAGGAAGGAATCCGGTTTGCCGAAGTGGTCATCTGACTGCGTCGAAAAGGCTGAAAAGCAAGGAAATCAGATACAGCAACAATTCCGTTCTCGCCTAGCGAGCAGTCTGCATCGTGATGAAAGGCTGAGTCATGCGGCCTGAAAAGTTTTCCGAATTCAACTTCACGATCTCGATCGAGGCTGTTGCGGATGCTGTAAAGAAATCGCAATCGTACAGCATTGAGGAGCGGATTCGTCGCTTCGACGATTTGGTGTCAAACTTCGGTATGGCAGTGCTATTATAAGATTTAGAAATGAGTTAACGGCTTTTCGGAAGACGCCAAACGTTCCAGTGTATTGGAGAAACAAGTTTGCCAGTAAAACACATCCCCTGCGGCGAGTTTGCGAACGAGAGTGAGCGATTGGCTGTTGAACGCATTAAGTCCGAGCTTGGAAAGGTTCCGGGCGAGTGGATTATTCTGTCAAACGTCCCGCATTCGGTGACGACACAAGCGGTTCCGGATGACGTTGATTTAATCGTCATCGGTCCGTCTGGAGTGCATGTCATTGAGGTAAAGCACTGGGACGCAAGTTACGTTAAAGGACTTCAGGACACCGTCACTCATGAAGCCAATAAGCTGGCGATGAAATGTAAACGCATCGCGAGTAAATTGAGTAAGGCGGGTATCGACGCGGGGTTCGTTGCGGGCAAGTTCCTCCTTACTCGGGGCAACGTGTCATGGTCAACAAGTCGTCCCAAAGTTGGCGGCGCGAGCTTTTACGGGTTCAAAGAATGCAAGGAACTACTTGAAGTCGGATTGCTGAATACGCTCGACGATAGTGTTGTACAACGGTTATGTGTTGTTCTACAGCCGCTGAGTAAAGTAGTGTTGCGCGGTGAAGTTAGAAATATCGCGACAGTAAAGAACCTCGAACGAATTAGTAAAGAGACCGATCGGTTTCATCGGGTTTATCGAGGCGAGCATATTCGGACTCGTGACAAAATCATTCTGCATCTCTACGACTTGTCTGCCAGCGATGATCCTAAATCCGACGACATCGCGCGCCGACATTTTGAGACGCTTCAAAAGCTGCAAAAATCTGCATACGTCCCGAGGTTGATGGATTCTTATCAGGAAGTACCGCAGTATCCAGGCGAGTTGATGTACTTTTCCATCGTCGATCCTTGTTCGCCGACGCTGGCCAAACGAAGTGAAGATGATCGGTGGGATGTCGAAGCGCGTATCGAATTTGCAAAGAGTGCCGTCGCGGCCTTAGCCGAATTACATGGCAGCAGTCTGCGCGATGTCCAATTTGTTCATAGGCATATTTCGCCGCAATCACTCCTGGTTGGTGCGAATAATCAGCCCGTTTTCACTGATTTCGATTTAGCTCGGATTTCTGGTTCGATGACGTTATCTCCCAATGCAAAACTGAGCGACGCCGACGCAGGTTTTGCGGCCCCAGAAGCGGTCGCTCAGGGTTTGGGCGGTGCAGATCAACGAAGTGACGTTTACTCGCTCTGCAAGACTCTGTCCTATCTATTCACCAGCTCCAGATCAGAACGGGCAGCAAAAACGCTTTTGCTCCTCGAGCAAGGGATGGCTCAAGAGCCATCAAAACGATCAACGCTTGCCGAGATCTATACGTCTTTGAATGCTCGCGACAGTCAAAGTGTTTCAGAGACTCCAGCTAAAACCACAACGACTGCCGCTCGCTATTGGAGCGAAGGCGACTTGGTGTCGTTCAATGGACGCGAGTTTCGGATTGCAGGGCGGATTGGTTCGGGAAGTTTTGGTTCAACGTTCAAAGTGATTGAAGTACACGATGGGCAAGACGTCGGAATCTATGCCGGTAAGGTGATGTTCGAGGAGGACAGCGGCAAGCGTGCGCTCAATGCCTACCGACGCGCGTGTACTCATACCGACAAACCTCACTTGGCCACTGTATTTCAACTTGCCAACGAATGGGAAGACGACCGTTTCATCGCGTTGCTTCAATGGGTTGAAGGAAGAACATTGCACGATTGGATCGGGTACACGGAACTTTATGCCGAGGAACTGGGCGAATCGTCCATTGCTGTCGTCGGTCGCTGGATTAAGAGTTGTTGTGAAGGGTTGAGTTGTTTGCATCGGGCTGGGTTAGTTCACGGAGACGTCAGCCCGAAAAACATCATTGAAAACGCGGGCGATGTTTCACTCGTTGACTTTGATTTGCTGTTGCCACAGGGCGAACCGAGTTGGAGTGGCGGCACGATTTTATACACGCCAGCGGAACATGCAGTTGCCAATCCATCAAGCTGTTCGCATGACGTATATGCACTCGCGGCGACCATGTTTCATGTCGTCTTTGATCGTGAACCGTTTTGGTACGGTGGCGAAAAACATAGAGAGCGAGGATTGAACTGGGAGAGTCTGGCACGTGATGCGTGGGATTGGATTCCCGAGTTTCTGGACAAAGCGACTGCCGCCGACGCAGATGAAAGGTTTGCTAACGCGATGCAGGCCCTTAAGTGGATCGAGCAGAAGACTTCAGAAACCAAACCAACTAGTAATTCAGAGTCAACCGACACGGAAAAG
>DNWZ01000051.1:0-789 GCA_003506095.1 Planctomycetaceae bacterium
CGCGGAGCAACCTTGCAAGTTGTTCCGCGCAAGTGACGGAGTCGTTTTCATTTCCTAACAAGACATACTCAAACGTCAATCGACGGCCGCTGGCATCGAAGTATCGATCGGCGGCTTGCATGACCGCTTCGACGCCGATCTTTTTATTGACCGGCACTAGCTTATTTCGCAGGTCGTCGTTGGGGGCGTGCAGGCTGACCGCTAAGTTATAAGGAACCGCGTGGCGAGCCAAGCGATCGATCGCGACCGGCAACCCGACTGTGCTGATGGTGATTCGGCGTGGGCTGATGCCGAGACCTTCGGGGCTGCGGGCGACATCCAAGGCCCCCAGCACTCGGTCGAGGTTTGCAAGCGGTTCACCCATCCCCATCATGACGATATGGCTGAGCCGTTCGTCAGCCGGCAATCGATGCTGCAAACGAAGCATTTGTTCGACGATTTCGCCCTTGGTCAGATTGCGTTCGACGCCGTCGAGACCGCTGGCACAAAAGACGCATCCCATCGCGCAACCGACTTGGCTGCTGACACAGATGCTGCGGCGGTCGCCGTCACGCAGCAGAACGCATTCCACTTCGCCGCCGTCGGCCAGTCCAACGAGCAACTTTTCGGTGCCGTCGGGCGATGACTGATGGCGAACGATGGAACAGGCGAACAGCACAAAGTGGTCGTTCAGCGTTGTCCGCAACGATTGCGATAGGTCCGACATCGAGTCGAACGAGGTGGCTCGGCCGTGGTAGATCCACCGCCAGATTTGGCTGGCGCGAAACGGCTTTTCCCCTTTTTCGGCCA
>DNWZ01000051.1:821-9641 GCA_003506095.1 Planctomycetaceae bacterium
GACATGAGTTTTCACCGGTTTTCGCCGGTTTTCGCCACTGGGCGGATGGGGGTGATTTTGTCGCAAGCGGGTATTGTAAGCTGTGGCGACGTTATCGCACCGCCAAATTGTCGATCGGTGATAATTCGTCGTGTTTTGGCCTCGCTTGCGTGCCGCTGGCAAGGCATTAACTGTTACGCTGCTGGCGGCCGAGTCTGCCTTTGGCCGTCATTTTCCCACACTCAGTTCCCGTCGATCGAGTCCGCCATGAACGCATCCGCCTCCGCTCACTTGCCTGAAATCGATACACAAGCCGCGCTCGCTCGGTTCATGACCCTGGCCGCCATCGAAGGGATTAGCGGTAAAGAGCGAGCCGTGATGACGCAAATCATCACCATGTTGGTGGCCGCCGGAGTCGATGAATTGGCGATTCGGTATGACGACGCGAATACCCGCAGTCACATCGGCGGCGAAGTCGGCAACTTGATTGTCGATTTACCAGGCAGTGTCGCGGGACCGACCACGTTGTTGTCCGCCCATGCCGATACGGTTCCCGTTTGTGTCGGCAGCAGTCCGGTGATCGACGGCGATGAAGTGAAAAGTGCTCGCGAATCGACCGGTTTGGGGGCCGATGACCGTGCCGGATGTGCCACGATTGTAACCGCCGTGACGGAATTGCTGCGGAGCGGCGTGCCGCATCGGCCGATCAAGCTGCTGTTCTGTATCCAAGAAGAGATCGGATTGTGTGGCGCGCGACATTTGGACCCATCGTTGTTGGGGAAGATCGACCAGGCATTTAATTTCGACGGCGGGACGCTGGACAAATTGACCGTCGGTGCGACTGGGGGTGAGCGAATCACGATTACGCTGCACGGCATTGCGGCCCATGCGGGAGTCGCTCCGCAGACCGGCGCAAGCGCGATTGTGATGGCGGCCGAAGCGATTCACGACCTCTACTCAAACGGATGGCTGGGACGAGTGGATAAACCGGGATTGGGGATCGGCACGGCGAACGTCGGTGTGATCTCCGGCGGCGACGCGACGAATGTGATCACACCGAAGCTGACGATCCGGGCCGAAGCACGCAGCCATGATGCCGCGATGCGTCAGCGGATTGTTGAAGAAATTGGTAAGGCGTTTCGTGCTGCCGCGGCTGCGGTGAAGACCGACATGGGAGTTTCAGGCAGGGTCGATATCAGTTCGACCGTCGATTATGAATCATTCGCCTTGGCCGGCGACGACCCATCGGTCATCGCGGCCGAAGTGGCAATCAAGGCGCTGGGCCGCAGTCCCTATCGTGAAGTTTCCAACGGCGGCTTGGATGCCAACTGGTTGCATCGCCATGGGATACCCGCTGTCACCATGGGTTGCGGCCAAAAGAACATTCATACGATCGATGAACGATTGATGATCAACGATTATCTCGACGCCTGCCGCGTGGCTTTAACGCTGATTCGCGACTGACCAGCGACATGTTGGTAAAACGTTATAGAACCGGCTGAGTATAAGATTTTTCCATCCGCCGGCTCAGCGTGAATACGTTAGCGACTTGTAAATCGCACAGCATTGAGTTGTTGGTTCATCTCTTGGGTTGCGACTCGCGCGGCATCTTGCCAACGGGCGGCGCCGTACGTGTCGGCGTATTCCTTTCGCTGGTAGGCGAAAATGATGTGGCGTGAATTGTTGACGATCGCTCCGTTACCGGTTGCATCAAACCCGCCCGCGACATCCGCAGCCGCACCACCCTGGGCGCCGAAGCCTGGGACCAGAATGATCGTACCGGGCATCGCGGCACGCAGTTCGGCCAACTGCGCCGGATAAGTCGCTCCCACAACCGCGCCGACTGGCCCGTAACCGCTGGCCCCAAGTCGTGACTGGTTCGTTTTGGTCACCCAGCGGGCGACGTGACGATAGATCGCCAGTTCGCCAGCGACTTGATCTTGCAAGAATCCGCCGCCAGGATTGGATGTTTTAACAAGCACAAAAATGCCGCTTGCGGTTTGGTCGCAAGCCGCGACAAACGGATCGAGACTGTCGTCGCCCAAATAGGGACTGACCGTCAAACAGTCGCACCGCCAGGGGCTGGTCGATCCTAGGTAAGCCGCCGCATACGCTTCCGCAGTGGTGCCGATGTCGTTGCGTTTACCATCAAGCACAACCAACAGGCCTGCGGCGATTGCGTGATCGATCACTTCGCCCAAAGCGACCATTCCGGCCGGGCCCAACTGTTCAAAAAACGCAGCTTGCGGCTTCACCACCGGTACCAGGTCGGCGACGGCGTCGATGATTCCGTTGCAAAATTCGCGATAAGCTGCCGCAACCTGCGACATCGGAGCACCCGCGGGACAGCGAAGCGGCGCCGGCAATTGCTCATTGCGTGGGTCCAAGCCGACACAAACGGCTGAGTTTCGGTCGCGGATCGCGTCGCACAGCCGATCGCTCCAGGGTTTTGTCACAGCGGATGGTTGACCAGATGTTTGTTGTGCGGACATGGCGATTCCTTGGCGACTTAGGGGGGCGAGCGGGTTGGCATGATGAAAATTGATTTGATTTCCGCAGTTATGCCGATCGTGTCGATGTTGGCAATGGGGAATGGGGGTGCGACAATGGAAGCTCGTGAATGTTGATCGGCCAATGTTGTAAATCGTGAGCGATGTTGAAGTGTGTGGCAGGCATCAAGTGCCCGGTCGCTGCACACGGATTCTTCATTTGCATCCATTTCCTCATTTGCGTTGATATGCCAGCATTCCCTAAACTCTTCGACATGACCCCCGAGACTGGTATGACAGGCTTTGCCGATTCGACATGGACGCTCGATTTACGCCGCGTGGCGGATCGCGAGCACTTGTTGTTGGCGAGCTATGCGATGCACAGTCGCGACTCCGCAGGTCGCGAACATGCCGAGATCGATCACTCCTATCGTGGCCCCTACGCCCGCGACCGCGACCGCGTGTTGCATTGTTCTGCGTTTCGACGACTGTCGGGCAAGATGCAAGTCTTTACCGGTGAAATGGGCGAGTACCATCGCACGCGGCTGACCCACACGTTCGAAGTTGCTTCGGTCGCTCGAACGATCGCTCGCACGTTGCGGTTGAACGAAGACCTGACCGAGACGCTGGCGCTGTTGCACGACATTGGCCATCCGCCGTTTGGCCACTGTGGCGAAGACGTGTTGGCTGAAGCGATGGCCGACCACGGTGGTTTTTCGCATAACCAGTTCGCGTTGGCGATCGTGACGCAATTGGAGCAACGATTCACCGCGTTTCCCGGGCTGAATCTTTCCCGCGAGGTGCTCGGCGGCCAAGACACACGGGCCCATAAAGCCGAAGCAGCCGTCGGTATCGCGCCGCTGTTGGAGGTCCAGGTCGTCGATTTGGCTGACTCGATCGCCTACGACGCGCACGATGTTGACGACGCTTTGCAAATGGGCGTGATCGACTATGAAGAACTGAAACGTTTGGGGTTGGTGCGCCGGGCACTGGAATTGGTGGTTGCAAAGTACGGGGTGTTGCCGCCTAGCCGCCGCCGCCAGGCGCTCGTTCACGAATTGGTCGATCTGCAAGTTGGCGATTTGTTGGTGTCTGCGGCTGAACGGTTGCGAAGTGTCGAAGGGCGATCAGCGTTGGAAATCCGCGAGGATGGTGTTCGCTTGCAGCACTCCGAAGTCGTCGCGTCGGAGCGGGCCGAATTGGAAGCGTACCTGTTCGACGCGGTGTATCGACATCCGCGGCTGATGACGGTCCGTCAATCGGCCAGCGACCGACTGCGAGAACTGTTCGACGGCTTGGTGCGATCGCCCGATCGATTGCCGCTGCGTTTTCGCACGCGCGCCGCGGAATCCGGTCTGCAGCGATCGGTCAGCGATTACCTAGCGGGGATGACGGATCGGTTTTGCGATACGCAGCATCAATTGTTTGTGCAGCAAAACAGCGGCCCGCTGACTGATTGGTGATTCTGCACGGTGTTTATATGCACGGTGTTTGCATGCACATCAGGCCGCATCGCCTTGAATGGTCACGACCAGCGTTCTGCCTGTCGCGGCATCGCGGTGTTCGCACAGGTAGATACCCTGCCAAGTGCCCAACGCCAGCTTTCCTTGGCTGATTGGAATGGAAACGCTCGCCCCGAGCATCGACGCTTTGACGTGAGCTGGCATGTCGTCGGGACCCTCGATCGTGTGAATGTAAGGCAGCGATTCGGGAACGGCGTGGTTCATCGCCGTTTCAAAGTCGGTTCTTACGTCCGGATCGGCGTTTTCGTTGATCGTCAGCGATGCGCTGGTGTGCTGGATAAAGAGGTGAAACAATCCAACGCGGATCGATTTGATTTCAGGAATCTGGCGCACGACATTGTCAGTGATCAAGTGATAGCCCCTTCGTTGGGGAGGGATGCTGATCGTTTTTTGAATCCACATATGATTTCTAGATTGAAGGTTCTGGTTTGATCCGAAAATCCGCAGGCCGCCTGCGGTTCCGATCCCCCGGCAACGATTTATGGCGGACGGCGCGACCGCAACTGTCGATTGTGGGCTGCGTTTGGGAGCGAGGATTGAACCACATATTTTTGATTAAAGCGATCGCTCCGACAGCGCCGATCGGTCCGTTTGTGTTACGCATTTGATGGCGACTCAATCCAGCGGTGCTGGAACGCCGACAAACAAGAAAGCGGTTCGCAGTCGTCCCTGCTGATTGCAACCGACGCTGAGCATCGGTGATTGCTTTTCGTCCCTTTCCGATCCGAGTTTCGGAACCCAACTGAGGATCGCAGCCGTGTGGCGAGCATTTTTCCTGGCGATTGGCGCCATGTTGATCATCGTCGGAGTTGAAACGCTGTTGATTGACAGCGCGACGATTTACTCCGCCGCTGAATCAACCCCAACGGACTTTATGGATCCCAGCGCAAAGCCTGGCAAGACAACCAAAGTCGTTCGGCCTGATGAGTGGATCCCCTGGGCGGCGATGAGCATCGGCGCGGTTGTCGTGTTGTATGCATTCACGCTGCCCCAACGCTGGAATCGGGGTGGAGGCTGAACCACCTGGCAGTCCGATAGGATCCGCAAAAATAAAAACCGCCCGGCATTGCGGCCGAGCGGTTTGTCGATTCGGGTTCTGTCGATTCGCCTTACGGCGATCTCAAGACGAACTACATGTTGCCAAGCTTGGCGACCAAGTCGGCGGTGCGGCAGCTGTAGCCCCATTCGTTGTCGTACCAGCTAACGACTTTGGCGAACTTGCCTTTGCCACCGAGCACTTGGGTGAAGTCCGCTGCGAAAATGCTGCTGTGCGGATCGGTGATGACGTCGCTGCTGACGATCGGATCGGTGGTGTAGCAGAGGATGCCCTTGAGCGGGCCTTCGGCTGCGGCCTTCATTGCCGCATTGATCATTTCGACGTCAACTTCTTTGCTGAGGTTGACTGTCAAGTCGACCACGCTGCCCGTTGGCACAGGAACTCGCATCGCGATCCCGGTCAGTTTGCCCTTCAATTCTGGAATCACAAGCGCAACCGCTTTGGCCGCACCGGTGGTCGTTGGAATGATGTTGGTTGCGGCGGCACGGCTGCGATAGAGGTCTTCGTGCGGTTGATCCTGCACTTTTTGATCGTTCGTGTAAGCGTGAACCGTGGTCATCAAACCCGATTCGATTCCGAACGACTCGTGCAATACCTTCGCCACGGGGGCCAAGCAATTGGTCGTGCAGCTGGCGTTGGAAACGCACTTCAGGTCAGGGGTCAACTTGTCGTCGTTCACGCCGAGAACGCAAGTCAAATCAGCACCGTCTTTGGCCGGGGCGCTGAGCACGACTTTTCGGCAACCGGCTGCGATGTGGCTGTCATAGCCTGGCTTGTCACCGGCGGCACGCGCGGTAAAAAAACCGGTCGATTCGATCACGATATCGACTTTCATGTCTTTCCAAGGCAACTTGCGAGGGTCTCGCTCTGCAAGCGCATGAACTGTCTTCCCATCGACGATCAACGCTTCGTCGTTATAGTCGACGGTGCCAGCGTAGCGGCCGTGGGTGCTGTCGTACTTCAGCAGCGTGGCCAAGGTTTGGTTGTCAGTCAGGTCATTGATCGCGACCACTTCGAACTCACTGCTGCGTTGCATCAGGTTGCGAAAGGTCAATCGACCGATACGGCCAAAGCCGTTGATTGCTACTCGAATTGCCACGGTAACTTAAACTCCCAGATTGCGTGACGAATAAAACGATCTACAGCGGCGGATTATAGGCCTAGCAATTAAAAATGAACCAGCCCCCGCAGAACTCGCCACACAATGCCGCTTTGGCCGCGGCGCATCGCAGGCCAGCGTGGCGTTTGCCCGCCGGCGTAGCCCCCGGAACCTGGGAATACACTCGCCAAGATTCGATCGCCAGCGGCTATCAGGACTTCCTGGCCCAGACACCGCTGATTGGCTTGGATACACGATTAACGCTTCGGGAATTGCCGCCACCAACGGCTGATCGCACAACACGAGTGGTCGACCTGGGTTGTGGTGATGGACGCACGCTGCGTTCGTTATGGGCGGCCGGTTATGACGTTTTGGGAGTCGACTTGAGCGAACCGATGCTCGGTCGCGTGGTCGGCGGCGAGCATGGCGAGGCGTTTCAAAACCGACTGATTCGTGCCAACCTGGTCGAACTCGGCTGTATTGCCGACGCTTCGGTCGACCACGCGGTTTGCTTGTTCAGCACCATTGGAATGATTCGCGGCCGCAACTTTCGCCAACAGTTTATCCGTCACGTCGCCCGCATGGTTCGCCCCGGCGGCACTTTTATCCTGCACGTCCACAATCGCAATTCGGCTTGGCGCGACCGCCCCAGTAGCAGGGCTTGGTTTGAGTCAGCATGGGCATCGTTACGGCAGAAAAACCATGAAATCGGCGACCGGGTGTACGCCTATCGAGGGCTGGCCGATATGTTTTTGCACACGTATTCGTTGGCTGAACTGCGACAGGATCTGCTGCGCAGCGGTTGGCGGATCGACAAAATCATTCCGCTTGCACCCAACAGCGATGCGGAACTGATTCGCCCAAACTGGTTACCGGGTCTGCGTGCCGGCGGTTTTTTTTCAATCGCCAAACGGCCCTGAAGATGGGGACATCTCCAGCGTCGAAGCAGTCACACACGTGCCGCGCCGGCGACCGGCTTCCGCAGCAGATCGACAAACATTTCGACCAAATGATCGCGGCCGGTCGATTGCCGCAATTCGCTGAGTGTTCCTTCGTGCCGCAGTGCCCCTTGATGCAGCAGGCCGAACCGATCGCACACTCTTTCGGCCTCGTCCAGCCCGTGGGTACAAACCAATACGGCTTTTCCGAGCGAACGTAAATGCGCGATGTATTCAAAGACGGTTTGGCTGCCGACCACGTCCAGGCCGCGTGTCGGTTCGTCCAGCAACATCACAGGCGGGTCGTGGATCAGGCCGCGAACTAGAGTCACGCGTTGGCGTTGTCCCGTGCTGAGCGCCCCGGCACGGCGGTCCAACAGCGGTCGGATCTCCAGCAGGTCGGCCAGTTCGTCCAACCGCGCCGCCGCAACGCCTGGATCAGTGCCATATAAATCGGCGAAGAACATCAGCATCTCACGCACCGACAACCACGAATAAACTCCATCGTTGGCGGATACGAAACCTAGCTTTGCCTTGACCGCGATCGGATCGTCACAGGTACGAACGTTGTCGACTTCAGCATATCCGCCATCGGGTCGGATCAGGCCCAAGATCATCCTGAGGGTTGTCGTTTTCCCAGCGCCGTTGGGTCCCATTAAGCCGTAAACTTCGCCCGGCGAAACGCTGAACGAAAGCTGGTCGACGGCGTGAACGACCCCATGGTCCAGGCGGAAATCCTTGCACAGTTCGTGAACAGTCAGCATGCGCGTGCCATCAGAAAAGTGGTTGTGTGACGTCAATCACCGGTTATTGCCCAGACCCGCTGGATGGATGCAATTTCAATTGTTCTACAGGAACATAGAAACGCACGTAATGTTTTCCGTCAGTAAACCGCTGGCCCCGCGGATCTTCAACCAGAACGGTCGCACGGCGAGTGATCCGATTGACCCATCCGTCGACCCATTTTCCTTCATGACGAAAACGGACATAAGCTCCAACGCGAACGCCGAAGTTGCGTGCGGCCCGTTCCCGTTGGGTGATCAGGTCGTGGCTATGCTCGGTGTGCCCGAAATAGCGAGCGGCAATATCCTGAAAACGGCATTGGCTGCACGAACTGTCGTTCCAGAAGAACATTTCCAGCAGGTGAACCAGTTCATGTTCACAGACCCGCTGCATCGCTTCGAGCCGATTGGTGCACCGCAGGCCGGTCACGGTGATGGGGCGATCGACATCATCGAAAGCCTGAAACAATAACGTGGACGACAATACCATCTCGAATTGGCGAGTGTCGTGCGACGATGTTCGCGCTAGTCCGCTGGCTCGTTTGGATTGCCGATCGGGATACTGGGTGACCAATTTTCCTGCGATTCGTGTCATTCGGGACGAAAGCCCGAACTTCATTCGCTTGCGGCCGATCGTCGCCAGCAGCCGCGAATCAAAGAACTCGCGGTCATACAACATCGTCATCCGTCGCAGATCGTCTGAGTCCAACCGCTTGAAGTTTGGCGACTCCATCGACCGGCTCAACTGCAGCACCTCATGATGGATTCGCTGTTGTCGCTGGCGGATTTCAATCGCTGGCAGCGTTTGTTGTAGCACTTTTTCTGCGATTTGCGCGGCCTGTTGGTACGGATCCTCTGCCGACGACGGTACAATACCGGCCAGCTTTTTTCCGTAGGCAACGACCTTGCCGGGCAAATAGTTCACGTTCGGACGCTCCATGCGTTAAAGTAGA
>DNWZ01000647.1:0-10479 GCA_003506095.1 Planctomycetaceae bacterium
ATCCGCCGCGCATCGCGTCGAAGTCACCGGGCCAGGCGAACGGGTAGTGTGGAATGGGCGGTCGAACCGACATGATCAAAGTCGGGTCGGCCATGATGTCTTCATATCCGGCGACGACGCCATCTTTTCGAAACAGCAGCCCCGCCATATCGGTATCAAAAGCGTGCCACGAACCGTCATAAAAAACTTCGCTGTTGGTGTGCCCTGGAAACGCACGCCGACGGGCCGGCATGGCGAGCGCATTCCAGTAGGGCTCGTTCCAAGCGTGAACGGTACCGCACAATCCATATCCATACGAAAACCGGGCTCGGTTGGCATCGTAAACGATTCGTTCGCTGCGTGAACTTGCAGAATCGACCGCCTCGCCGGGAAAAATGCATTCCTGGGGACTCATCAAGTGATACTGATGGGTCAGCATCCACTTATAAAGCGCGATTGCCTGGTCTTGCGCAGACGATTGGCCAGCCGTCGCGAACCGGACGCAATCTTCAACTTCTTGAAACGCACCTTCACCCGGATAAACCGGATGATTGGTCATCACCGTCGGATCGCCAACATCGGCTCGACCTTGGGAAGTGAAAAAGGGAGCAAGAAGTGCGGCAGATGCGACGATCGCGATGATAAGTTTCTTGATTTTGACCATCTGGCAACGGTTCGTTAGGAGAATGAGAGCGAGTTGGAGATAGATTGACAACTACGATGCGGCGATCGATTGTCGTTGCTTGCGAACAACGTCTAATAATGCTCGCTGCGGTTTAACGAACTTGGCGACCCCTTCGGACATCAGTGTTTTATGCAGATGGTCTACATCGACTGCGGAATCGATTTCATCTTGAATCGCTTGGCTTGGCATTTGGTCGACAGTGCGCGAGAAACTTACATCGCTGCTGGCGATCGCCTCGTTAGTTTCTGGCGGATTGGTTTGAATATCGCTGCCCGCCAACGCTTGGACATACTTCCAAGCCGGCAAGCTTGGATCTTTGACACCGGTGCTGGCGAAGATCAACTCTTGATCGAGTTTCAATTTTTTGTCGGACCAAAACTTCTGGTTTTCGTCCCAAATGCGTTTGGCATTCAGAATGCCGACCATGCCTTGCGCAGTCGGTGAAAGGCTTGGCAAATGTTGTTGTGAGTAAACATCGATTCGTGAAACGAAAATACTATAAACGCTTTTAAACTGATCGGTGCTTGGCAATTTTTGAGCGCCGCGCCAGACCGCATTGCGAGCGCGGCGATATTGGTCTGCGGTGAAGATCAAGGTAACGTTCAGCGTGATCCCCGCGGCGGCCAATTCTTCTAACGCCATGATCCCCGCATCGGTCGCCGGGACTTTAATCATGCGATTGGAATGGCCAGCGGCCCAGCGTTTGCCCAGTTTGATATACGCCGCCGCCCGATCAGAATCGCTCATGGCCGTCCCATCGCCAGACAAACCTTTGGGATCTTCAAGCAGCGGTTCGAGTTCGAAGCTGACCCAGCCCGCGTTGCCGTCGGAGGATTGATGAATGGGGTGGAATTTTTTCTGGGCATCGCGCACCAAACGATCGGTTAATTCCCATGCGATCGCTTCGTCGTCGAATTGATTTTCGGTCTCACCGAGCAACGATTGGATCACATCGTCCATCCCACCTTGGTCGACGATCGCAGAGATGATCGCCGGATTGCTGGTAGCCCCCACGGCCCCCCAGGCCAGATTTTTGTCCACTTCGTCAGGGTGAACCGAATCGAGGTAGAGCTTGGTGCCACACTGGACGAGCGACTGGAGAGCAGAGGACATGAGATTGGTTTTCGCGAATGAGGGGTATCGAGGTGGAGTGGGTCCAAAAGTTGCCAGCAGCGGACGCAAGTGTTGGTGAAGCAGTATTTTAACCGAAATAGGTGGCAGAGTTGAGTGAGGGGGACAGCCCCCGTTCGCTGGTTGCGAGCAAGAAACCGATGCGAGTTTTCTGACGCGTCCAGACTAGAAGTCGGACGTGGCGGAACAGATTGCCTACGTGTAATTTCCCTCTCGAGATCGAGGAAAGGTGGTCCAAGAGGAGGTCCGTTTGTATGGACCACAACACGATTGACCGTTAGTCTAACAGGCGTTGCCGCGAACAAGTGGGGCCCAGCGGAGATGATTTTCCGAAGACTAGGCCTGAGGGATGGCTTGTCGATGGCCCTAATGCCCACAAACGCTCAAGCTGATTTGCATGTCGCAGTCATTTCTAACCCGCCGTACCGTATTCGGACTTCCCGGCGCGCTGGTTGTCCTGTTGATCTTTTTTTTCTTGCTGCCCTCGGCGTTCCGTGGTGCACGCTTGGCCATCGCTGGCAAAAAGAACAATATCAAAGATTGGTTGCCGAGCGATTTCCGTGAAACGGTGGAGCTGGATTGGTTCGCGAAATACTTCATGGGCGAAAGTTTCGTCGTCGCGACTTGGGACGGTTGCACGACTGACGACCAACGATTGGCATTGTTCTCGGCCAAGCTGAAGCATGAATCGGCTCAACGGGAGCTTCCGAAAACCGAGGCCCACCAGCGTGCTCGCAAGTTGGCGGAAGAACTGCAATTATTTCTGGAACCGACGGAAACGGCGAATTGGGGCGGTTTGAACGAGAAGTGGTTTTCGTCGACCGATGGCAAAAATTACTACATCACGCCCGATGGGCGATTTTATCGTTGGGAAGAAGGGGCCAACGCCGTCGGCGGGTTGATGCGGGCGATCAAGCGTTCGACCGGTCGATTTGAATTGAAGGGGCAATTCCTGATGGCTTTTGGCGAACCGCCAGAGCCAGGAAGAGTGAATCCGTTTTATAACGACCCGACTCTGTTAGCAGCATCGTTGTTTCAGACCGTTGAAACCGGCGTCGATTTGGTCAACAAGTTGGCGGTGGAAGGTGGCCCGCTGTGGCCGATCGACTTGACCGACACCGACCAGCGGGCGAGCGTCGCTAGGACGCGTGCGATTGAGCGTTTGACAGGTACTTTGTTTGCTCCGGCCGTGCCGCCCAATTTTACGTGGACCTCCGAAGCGATTTCTGCGCGAGTGTCTGAACAAACGCGGCAGAAGTTGCCCGCTGATTTCGAGGCTCAGGTTGCGGTGATCATGGGTCGGATCTTGCAACGTTTTGGCGGTACGATCGAAGGGCTGCAAAACGCGACGCTGGATCAGCAAGGAGCGGCATGGGATGAAGTTTTTCGCGGCTTGGAAATGGGCCCACCGCCGCGCCAGACCAGCGTGATTGTGACTTTGACGAAATTGGGGAAAGACCACTTGGCTCGCGCCGTCGGTCGTGGCGTTGTCGGCGCACCACGTGGCCGACTGCTGATCCTTGCGGATCAAGCCGGACTCGGTGCGGCACCGCCACCCTCGATGGCACCACCACCGTTTGACATCGACGAACGTGAATTGGCTGCGGCGAGCGGTCGAACCATTTTGCGTTTGGGCGGTCCGCCCATCGATAACGTCTCCATCGACGAAGAAGGGACGATCACTCTAATCCGTCTTGTTGGCTACAGCGGCTTGATCGGTCTGGTGCTGTCGTTTCTTTGCTTTCGCAGTCTGAATCTGACATTGATGATTTTCATCTGCGGTTTGTCTGCCGCGATCCTGGGCCTGGCGATCGTTTATTGGACGGGAGGCCATGTCGACGCGATTCTGATGAGTATGCCGTCGTTGGTTTATGTGCTCGGGCTGTCTGGCGCGATTCATATCGTCAATTACTATCGCGATGAAGTTCGCAATCACGGTGCCGAGGGAGCGGCCGGCAGAGCGATCAAACATGCCTGGATACCGTGCACACTAGCGTCGATCACAACTAGCTTGGGGCTGATTTCTCTGTGCACCAGCAATATCGTGCCGATTTATAATTTTGGTCTCTATGCGGCGCTTGCCGTGGTGGCGACCCTGTTGATCCTATTCACCTACTTGCCATCGGCTCTGGAAACGTTCACGCCGGCGTTTGCGCTGCGTCAGCACGATCTCGATCGTGCCGAAGGTGAAAACGACCCGGATTCGATTGATGCGATCCATGCAACTAGCCACCGGATTGCGGAAGCGTGGGCATCGGTGGGTCGATTCGTGACGAGTCATTACCGCTTGGTCACCGTCGCCTGTTTGACCGTTTTTGCAATCGGCTTGATGGGCATCCCAAAGATTCGCACTTCGGTGCAGTTGCTGAAATTGTTCGATCCCGATTCGCGGATCATTGATGACTATGCCTATTTGGAAACTAACTTTGGCAAGCTAGTTCCGATGGAATTGGTCATTCGCGTGCCAGCGGAGATGCAAACAAGGTCTGCAGATTCTGGCGAGGTCGCGCCCAATGCTTTTCCGCTATCGTTGTTGGAGCGAGCTGAGGCAGTGGGCCGATTCGATGTAGCAGTGCGACGAACGCTGGGCGAGTCAGGTACGGGGGTCGTCGGTCGAACGATGAGTGCGGTGACTTTTCTGCCGCCATTGCCTGAACCTTCCACCTCGTATTCTCCCGCTCGCAAACGTTTTGAAAGCCGGCTGGCCGATTCGATCGAGTCGCTGCCCGATACCGATTACTTCCGCGTTGAAGAAAATGGGCCGTTTGCAGGCAGCGAGCTTTGGCGAATCAGTCTGAGAGTCGGTGCGTTGTCGGATGTCGACTACGGTCAGTTCGTCGGCGATTTGAGAAAGACGGTAACGCCGGTTCTGGATGCATACCGTGCGCGATCGATGATCCTGGCGGCTGTAAACGCGCCGACGACGGAAAGCCCAGCGCGAGCGGGTGGCGATGGCGCCGCAGTTGAAGATACCGCGACGATTGGTGAGGGTGAATCGTCGATACCGCGAAGACAGCCGCCTCGTATCCTGTTGATCGGTTCGAGCGAGCCGATGCGGATGGAGGCAGAAGACTTTCTTGCGATTGAGAAGGGAGTTGATCGCGATGCCGCTATCGAAATGGCGGTAAAACGTGGTCGGCAAAGTGATTTGATTCGCCAAGATCGTCTGTTTCTTTCAACCCTAGGCGAACTGCTCAGCGGCGAACGGATCAAGCGACCACTTTGGGTCGACTTCGATTCGGAACAGTCGAAGATCAAACCGGGAACACCCCAGTGGGACAAGTTGATCGAAGCGATGGATCTGGTTGTCTTGGTCGATGATCAACAATCCATTGATATTGCGCAGCTTGCTGCGAAAGCGAAGCAATTCGTCGATGTCCGGCTCGGTACGTTGCCCGTCGCTGAACCGACGTTGGTCGAGGCGATCCCATCAGAAGCGAATGCGGCACCTTTGCAAGCGATTTATACCGGCATTGTACCGGTGGTTTATAAGGCCCAGCGGACGCTTTTGACCAGCCTTATCGAATCGATTTTCTTAGCATTTCTTCTGATCGCATTTGTGATGATCGCGCTGTTGATTCCTGGGCGGTTGCCCGGTGCGCTGTTTAAGCCGAAACTGCTCGGTTGTGGGATCATGGCTGGGTTGATTGCGATGGTGCCGAACCTGTTTCCCGTCGTCGTGATCTTTGGCATGATGGGGCACGGCAACATGTTGGTCGATATCGGCACAATGATGACGGCGTCGGTGGCGATGGGAGTCGCGGTCGACGATACCATTCACTTCTTGACATTCTTTCGCGACTACATCAATCGAGGAATGACGCGGGTCGAGGCTGTGATAGAAACCTATCGGCGGGTTGGCCCGGCGATGACGCAGACGACAATCGTCGGTGGACTGGGGCTGTTCGTTTTTGCGCTCAGCACGTTCACTCCGACACAACGATTTGGGACTTTGATGCTGGTCCTTCTAGCCGCTGCACTGGTCGGCGATTTGATTCTGCTGCCCGCGCTGTTGGCTGGACCGCTGGGGCGTTGGTTTCGGCCACGGCCCCCCATCGCTGACGCTCATCAACCTGAAGGAGGACCGAGACAATTTGGTGCCGCTGTCCGAAGCGACAGCGTGAATGTCGATCCGGTTACGGCTCGCGATTTGGCGGATAAGGAAGCGACCAGCCCGGCGGCATTGGCGAAGTCTGGAGCAGAGAAATCCGCCGTTCCCGAACCGATGAGCAATCGCAATCGCAAACAGCGAATCTCGACAGAACGTTAAGCGGCTCTGCCTGTCAGGCCGAATCTCCCAAGGGAGATTGGTTTGTCTATTTAACCGACTCACGTCTACCAACCTGCTTAGCCCCCTTTTGGGATAGGCTCTTCGTTTACGGGCTGTGCGTGGTCGCTGAGAATGTCGGAGAATTGCATTGGGTCGGGACAAAAAAAAAGCTCCCGGTTAGTACGTGTCCCAGGGGGGCGGAGGACAACGCGCTAAGGACCGGGAGCCGGTGGACGATGCAAACGCGGTTCGACAATCCCGATTGCGTCCTGCGTCCGGGATAGTCGAACAACTTGATCGAGTCCAATCGGTGCCGCTGGGGGAGAGACAGCTTCCGTGCCGTCGCGTCGCCAACGTGCTCGCAGCGCACCATCCTGTCGAGCGAACTCGGTCAGAAAAGGGACACCCATGCAAGCCGCAAATGACTCGATCCGTCGTGCTTGGGATCGGCGTGCGACCCAAGTGCGATAAGGGGAAGATATGGCATGATGGGTTCGCCGGTCAAGCCAGATTCGAGGGTTCATTCCATTTTCTTCGTTTTTGATAATTATCCGTAATTTACGGACTCCTATCGAAAAAACACAGCCTCTGCTAGGGAATGCTTTGATGAAATATTTGGTCATCCGCAAAGGTCGATGTGTCCGCCAAGCGTTGGGCGGTTAACGATCAGATTGAGATGTTCTGGAAGGCCATTATCGACAGAATCATTTTCTTCAGGAGCGTTTTGCTGCGTCTGCGATTCGTCATGCTGCCGTCGTTCAAAGGAATCGAGTGTTTGTCGGCCGTCGGCATCCGAATCACCCGACAGTTCGCTCTTGGTAATCTTCTCTGTCTGTTCAACGATTTGGTAGGCGGCAGTTGAACCGGTCGCACCGCCAGCACCTTTCGCGTGACCCGATGCGACCTCCGCACTTGCGGCTCGATCAGTACCCGCGATCGAAGCGGCGATGTTCAGACTGGACAGTGGCGGAATACTCATTTCGAACTCCCCACGAGAGTTGACTGATTTATATCACTGAGCGATTTGTGCCGAGGAGTCGCTGTTGTTCCGGCAAGGGGGACAACCCGCGGTTCCATTCTACCCTAGCTCAGAATCAGCGTGTGAGTCGGTCGCGAAGGCGAGTGAACCGTGATCGGAGCGGTGCAGGTTCTGATAAATCCGATTTACCGGGCATCAAACGCTCGAGCGTACCGCCGACTGCATCCATCGCGCGTCTTTCCACGTGAGCGTTTGCAAGCGGGCCGCGTACATACAGGGCCATCAACGTATAATTGTTTTCGCCAAAGGAATCGGTAACGACGCTCCAAATGTTTTGGGGACTGACGCGTGTGTTGAAGGAGAGATCGACTTCATGAGACCGGTTCATGGAACCTGTACCGTCCAACTGAATCAGGTCGCCCCAAAGTTTCAGTTCCGAAAAATTGACATTCTCGCCATAGATAGAAAACCTTGCCGATCCATCCGTAAAAGCGACCGATTCGGATGGCTTGACTCGCAACATGTTGAAGACACTGATCAGCAGCGGTAGTTGATACAAGTTGGCCTGGGACAGGCTGGCGCTGCCTGCACCTTTGAGCAAGTGGGTTGCCCCGACGACGCCTTCCAAGCGTACTTGTCCCTGCGCGACACCTTTAACGTTGCTGTCGGATTGTCCGATATCGACCAACATTTTTGCGACATCCGCATCGACGATCGAGACAACGATATTGAACGCCCCATCACTGAGCAGCATATCGCCTGACAGCGATGCCAGGCCATTGAACACTTTACCTTGAATCGGACTTGGTTTAAGTGGTTCGAACTGACCGCCGGCAGCGGCACGACTGTCGGTCAATTGCGCCATTGCTTCACCGATGAACAGTCGATCGTCACGAATTCCATACGGGCCAGTGATCGAAGTGATTTGTTGGCTTTCGATGTGCATCGAATCGATTTGAATCATTCCATCGGCGACAACGGAACGGGCATCGCGAAGGCCGCGCATTGTGATTTCACCACGCAGATCGCGGACGGGTCCGACATCACCGATGCGATTCCCTTCGAGTTGGAAGTTGATATTCCAGTCGACTGTCGGATCAGGGTGGTGAATGTTGGGTAACAAGACCCCAACGGATCCGCGAGCACTGAGCGGTCCTCTCAATTGCAGTTTTTGAAATGTGCCTCGAACTTCCGTTGGCAAGGAACCGATCAGCTCAGGATCGGGATGGAGTCGGCTGCCGCTGTGGATATTCAAATCCATTCGCCATTGGCCTGATTCGGTTTGCACGCATCGGCCATCTGCAGCGATACGGGTCGAATCATGGCGACAATCCAACGAGTGCATTTTCACTTCATTGCCATCAAATTGCACGGCGCCTTGGACGATATCAATCCGATAAGGGATCGTTGTGGCGCGAAGGCTGACTGTTCGGTTGTCGATCGTTGTACGGGAAAACTGGTTGGCCGAAATAACGATTTTTGGCTCGGCCCAGCGATCGGCGTGATGCAATGAGACGTCCGCTTGATCGACCACACCGGTTGGTGAAAGTTGATCCCACAGATCGCGTGATTCTGGCGACAATGCCGCACGCAGGGTTTCGTCCAGCGGCAAGTCTCGCGTTTTAAACTCAAGTGCCAACTGCCAATCGCCGTCGGTGGGGTGCGGTTGGTCGTCTGGCATGGTCAGGAAACTGCCGTCACAGAGAATCTTAGCATTATCCGTATTGCTGGCCTGGAATCCGACCAATCGAACCCAGTCATCATGCACCGTGATTTGGCCACGAACATCATATAAAGGATATGGAAATTGCTTATAACGCAGCGAACCGCCGGTGACTCGCAAATCGAGCGACTTACGTGTCTTTCCTTGTTCGTTACGATCAAAACGGGCGGCGACCAAATGCACACTGCCACTGGGCACAAGAGTGCGAACGAATTGTTCCAACTGCGAAGTCGGTTGCTGCATCGGGGTCAGCGATGCCAGCAGGGGTGAATCGATCGCGACGGGACCATCGGCGGCCATTTGCAACCAAGTCGCCCCCGGGCGACCACCTCGCATTTGATCGAACGCGACGCTCAGCCGTTGACCGCCGATTCGTCCGCTGAGGCCCTCGGTCGCGACCCGCTCGTTGTCGAATCGCAGCGGTCCGACCAGTTGAGAAACGGGGTACGGGAAGTTGCTCATTTGAACATCCACCCCGCGCAATTCGGCGGATCCGGCCGATCGCCAGCTATTCATTTGTCGGGAAAACTGCAGGTCGAGATCAATCGGACCTTCGGGACGTGTGATGTTCCACGCGTCGCTGATTCCGTCGGGCAACTTTCTGGCCAGTCGTTCGTTGATCAACAAACCGGTCGCACTTAACCGACCACTTAAGTCTGCGTCTTTGTCCCAACCCGATACTACACCGCTGATCCGCAAATCCGCATCGCCGAACATGGCTTGCGCCCAACGCACTTCGACGCCATCGCGGTCCATGGCGATTTTGCCAGTCAATCGTTCCAGCGGTTGAGGCAGTTGGGCGTGTTCGAATCGGCCGTCGCGAATTGTGCAATCAATCCCGAACGTGGGTGCCGGCGCGTTGGCACCGACCAGGGCAGACGCTGTCCATCGAAGGTCGGTTGTGGCATTGATCCCGCGCGCATGGTCAATCATCTCAGCCGACAACATCGGCAACTTGGTTACCAGCGATGGGTCGATCCGCAGCGCTTCTGCTTCGCCGGAAATCGAAATTTTACCATCTTCTAACTTGCCACTGAGCCGGATTGCATCGACGAAAGAGCCGCCAGCACTCATTTCGAAGGAGCCGTTGATCGTCGGTTTGGAGGAAGGATCGGTTTGAGTTTTACCGGCCAAACCGACAGACGCATAGATTTGATCCAGTTCCAGCGGTCGAGCCGATTGGCCAGTGGCAACGTGCAGCTTCAATCGTCCATTGCGAATCTCGACGAATGGACAACCGCCATCCAATACCAGCGGTGGCCAAAGCAATTCAGGCGACCAGCGTCCAGAGGCGTCCTGCCAAACATCGGCGACAACATCTTCGGCGACGATCCGTGTCGGACAAACCGGCATGCTGCCGTCAAGCAGTCGCTCGATATGCAGGTTCGTGTGGACATTCAAACTGGCGATTCGCAAGATCGGACGCTGCGGTTGTGCTGGGCCTCGATCACGTGTCCAAAACTCGATTCCTTGGATCGCAACGAGTCCATTTTTGCCAACTCGACCGCTGCTGATCCGGACATCCAACTGGGAATAATGCGTCTGTAGCTTTGCTTGCAATTGCCGACGAATCTGCTCGCCAGCGGTTTGCGGCGCGAACAGATAGCCGACAACTGCTAGGTTGATAAAAATTAAAGCGATGATCAAGCGACGAAAAGATCGTGATTGTCGCTGCGGTCGTGGTGAGGAATCGGCATCCATGCCGCGTTGGC
>DNWZ01000647.1:10496-12506 GCA_003506095.1 Planctomycetaceae bacterium
GCTACCAACAAGCCGATGATCACCCGTCGGCCCCAGTTTGTGCTGCCCAATCGATCTGCCGCTGGCAACAGCCCCCAAATCCACAGCGGCGCGAACCACAACATCCAGCGAAAACAGCAACTGACGCCGCCATAATTACGATCGATCAGTGGTCGAGATATATAAAAAGCGAAACAGATCAGTGTTGCGGCGATGATAGCAACGGACAACCACCAGCGGCTGCGACGTCCCTTTTCTTGGTATCGCAAGTAAAGGCCAAAAGGTACCAAGAACCAGATTGGTGTCAGCGAAAAAAGTCCATGGTGCCCCAGCGTGGCATGAAAGGTATAGGCAACACGATTGGGCTCACCTTTGTCGACACCCCGCCGCGGTGTCATCCAATAACTGCCAGGATATTCGTACCAGTGGTTCCAGCGATGCAGATTCCACCGATCACCATTCTTGGGCTGAGCCGGCCGGAGCGCGAATCGCTGGTTCGCATTGTCGGTTTCAACAACCCAGCGATCGGCCGTCGCAGTCGCTGTGACGCGAACCGGCCCTTGGGCATTTTCGCCCAACAACTCGCCGCTACCGAGCAATTGGTCTCGTATCAGCGCCGTAGCGGCCGCGTCGGTCGGTTCACCCACAAACGTGACACTCGCGATCACAGGTCCGTCGCTGCGATGCGCATACGGCGGTATCAAGCTTTGATGCGCCGCCCAGTTGGTACCGAAAAATGCGACGGCAACCAATGCAGAACCTGGCAAAAATCCGACAAAAAACGACAATCGATCTTGGCGATAAAACATCGCTGCCCAAAATACGAACATCAGCAGCGCGGGCAACTCACACGCGATCGTAAACGCTCCGCCCAGTCCGCCCAAAAATGCCCCCGGTGCGATCCGCCGCGAATTGGCACTCCCTTCGCGACTTAAATACACCGCCATCACGAGCGCCGTTGCGGCTGCGGCGGGCAAGTGATTCCCCAGCGTGATCGACATCGGTAACAGCATGGTGCCGAAAGACGCCGCAGCCAGCGAAACCATTTTCGCATAGTCGCTGGTGCCGCTATGCTTGATCACGGACCAAACGGCCAGCAAAAACACGAGCAAAGTTGGCAAATTGACCAGTGCCAAGACAATCCGCGCCATGTAGATCGGCTGGGCCGTCAACGACATCCCCAGACCGGCTTTGGCGAGCATGTAGACGCCGGCCATCAGGGTCGACAGCAGCGGCGGCTTGCTGCTGTAATCGTGCATCACGCCATCGGATCCGGTGTGACGAACCCGATCGATCGTCTGCCAAGGACGACGTTTGCCGGTCTTGTCCGTGATCTTCATCCATCGATCGATCTCGTACGAACGGTGCTCGCCCAACGCCGCTACCGTGGCCCAGCGGCTGCGATCGTTGGCGCTGAGAAACGCAGTGTCGCCTTCGGCACTTGAAACCACCGCAATTCGCCCAGCAACGATAGCCAGCGTGATCGCAATCATCAGCGCCGCAACTTGGTCGCGCAGCAGCGCTTCGGCTGACGGTTTCAACTTCACAGCAGTTCTACTCTTGTCCAACGGTTGTTGATGATGCCCCACCCGCCGTTTCAGCGACCGAAGCTGGCGGGATTTGGCGACGGGCGATCGACGTGATCAATTCGGCCAACAAACCGGCCGCTAACCACTGTGCGCCCAACAGCACCGCAGTGATGCAGTAATAAAAAAGTGCTTTCTCGTGCAAATGGACTTCTTCAAAACCAGCCACCACACGGGTCACGATCCACGCGCCGGTCAAGTAAACCAAACCAAGCGAGCCGATTGAAAAGCAAAGCAGGCCAGCGGAACCGATCAGGTGCAATGGCCGCTGGGCAAACCCGGTCAAGAAATAAATAGTCAGCAAATCGAGAAAACCTTTGATAATTCTCGACACACCATACTTCGAATGGCCAAATGGCCGGGCATGATGCTCGACAACAATTTCCGTAACCTTCCAACCTTTGGCAGCCGCCAAAACGGGCACAAAACGATGCATTTCCCCATA
>DNWZ01000747.1 GCA_003506095.1 Planctomycetaceae bacterium
CCATCGCGCGGCGGATTTCGCGGTTTTTGCCTTCTTTTAACGTGATTTCCATTTCGGTCGCCCGCGCGCGCGCCTTCAGTACACGAGCCCCTTCGACCTTCACCAAGCCTTCAGCGATATAGATCCCTTGGTGCATTTGCCGCACGGTTTCCGCTTGAACATTGCCCGCAACGGTCACACGGTAAACTTTTTGCACTTCGTATTTTGGGTGCGCCAAACGCTGGGCAAGTTCGCCATCGTTGGTCAACAGGATCAGCCCCTCGCTGCTGCGGTCGAGTCGTCCGACGGGAAAAACACGTTCGTCCGGCGGCACCAAATCGATCACTCGCGGCCGACCTTCGGGATCAGCGTTGGTCGTCACCACACCGGTCGGTTTGTTGACGATGTAGTAAACCAAACGTCGTGATTTAAGCGGCGTACCGTCGACATAAACTTTCGACGTCGACGGATCAATCGTGCATCCGAGCTGGTCGGCAATGCTGCCATCGACCTCCACGCGCCCTTCCAAAATCAGCTCTTCACATTGGCGACGACTGCCAAACCCGGCTGCGGCCAGCGCCCGTTGCAGGCGAATCCGCTGCGAACCACCTTCTGTGGCCGCCGAATCATCATGCGGGTTTTCTGCGCGGGGTGAACCTGACCGGGGTGAACCTGCGCGGGGTGAACCTGACCGGGGTGAACCTGCGCGGGGTGGGCGCGAACGCGGGGCATCTTCCGCAACACGACGTCCGGCCTTGGCCGCTCGCGGTTGAGCGGCATCGGGGCGATTGTTGGGACGACGCGAGGACTTTTTGGCGGGCATGTGCGGTATCAGCGACAGACGTTGGTTTACAATTGAGATTTCAGACCTCTACGCTACCAGAACAATCGGCGGCTCAAAGGGGCGAAATGCGACGATAAGCGGAATCGATAAAATTGATGGCGCAGAA
This sequence comes from Planctomycetaceae bacterium, assembly GCA_003506095.1. Lineage (GTDB taxonomy): Bacteria > Planctomycetota > Planctomycetia > Pirellulales > Pirellulaceae > UBA6163. Next base: position 930 of record DNWZ01000747.1, read on the forward strand.
TGCGTTGGCTTCACACGCCACGCTGCGGATTGGATAGACTAATCTCAACTGGACGCATCGCCAGACACACAGCCAAGAGACACGCGACATGAACTTTTCAAGCTCCACATTCCCGTTGGCCCAACAACCACTGCCATCCTCTCAGATCGGGCTGCTGGTCGCCGTAGTCGCCGTTTTGGTAGTGATTATGGTGATCGGATTGATTTTCGCAAATTATTTCGGATTGTGGATCCAGTCGCAATTGACGGGTGCAAAAATCACGATTTTCGATTTGATCGGGATGACGTTCCGAAAAGTAAATGCCCGGTCGATCGTCCGCAGCAAGATTATGGCAACGCAAGCTGGCCTGGTCGATCCAGAATTGACCAGCCGTGCCTTGGAAGCTCACGATTTGGCCGGTGGTAACGTCCAGCAAGTGATTCGTGCTCTGATTGCCGCGAAGAAAGCGAAGACGATTTCGTTGACCTTCCGCGAAGCGACGGCGATCGACTTGGCCGGTCGAGACGTTTTGGAATCGGTCCAGACGAGTGTTTACCCCAAAGTGATCGACTGCCCACCACGCGGTGCGGCCAAATCGTCGCTCGATGCCGTTGCCAAAGANNGTGCGACCGAAGAAACGATCATCGCGCGGGTCGGCGAAGGGATCGTCAGTGCGATCGGCAGCTCCGACAGCCACAAATCGGTTTTGGAAAATCCCAATGTGATCAGCGCTACGGTGCTCAAGCGTCGTCTCGATTCCCAAACCGCCTTCGAAATCGTATCGATCGACATTGCCGACATCGACGTCGGTGCAAACATTGGCGCCCGACTGCAGGCTGACCAAGCTGAAGCCGATACGCAGGTCGCTCGCGCAGCGGCCGAAGGCAAACGGGCCAACGCGGCGGCAAATGAGCAAGAAATGTTCGCGAAAATCGAAAAGAGCCGTGCTGCATTGGTGGAAGCCGAAGCAGCGGTCCCTCAGGCGATGGCTGATGCGTTCCGCAGTGGCAAGCTGAATATTTTGGACTACTTCAAGCTTCAGAATATCAGCGCTGACACCGAGATGCGAAACTCCCTAGCCAAAACGTCTCGTGGTTCAACAAACCCTGCAAACACACGCTTGGCGTAGCTAGCGATCCGGCAAGCTTTGGCAATCGGGTTGATACGCAGGAACTTTGAGCAAAAAGTTGAAAAACTTTCAAGCTAAACAGAAATCTCAAAGTTGATCGCGAAAGAGGGAACTCATTCCAACCAGTAAACGTATCTATGGAAAGATTTCGTTCGCTATTGCCTGTTTAGTGGTCTACAATTTAACAAACAGATCGACCGTCTATGGCCGATGCACCAAAATGCTCGACTTATTGGCAGATGCTGCAACATACGCCACAGAAATGTGGCAGTGGTGCGGCAATGGCAAGATCGATTCCGTCGCACAAACTTTTCCGCAAACACTTATCAGCGAACGACTTGGAATCCAAAAAGCCCGTGGCAAGAAGTGCACGGCACCAGAATTGCTAACTTTTTTGGCGTGAACCTAAGGAAGTCCCGATCTCTCCTCCTTCTCGTTACTGCAGTTAAACGGCCAACCAAGGCGCGCGTGACTGGATGTGAAGGCGGGTTTTTCCCGATAACCCCATGTTCGACGCAGGATACTATTGCAACGAAGAAGTCCCTGGAATCTTGTTCCAAGGATCATTTGGTGCGAGACAACACCCTTTGGCCGCTCACAACCCTTGACCCGCGACGGATCGCATAAAACGGAGGAGCCTACGATGACGACTTCGAGTGACCACAACAGTAAATCCGCTGCGGCAACTCGCCCCAGCGGCACGCACTGGCAAGAACTCACTGACCGATTGCCTGCGACCGCCGCTCTGCAATTGAGCGAGTGGATCGACGAGCAGTTGGCCGCTTTGGAAAAATCGCAAGAGCGGTTTATGACAGGGCGTTCGATTCTGAAAAGTTTGCGACGCTAGTTACGTCGTGACGGAGCCTGCATGTGCCGGCTCGTATTGGGCAGTCCTACCAACCCGACGCGCCAGCGAGTGAACGCTTGAGTCATTCGCTGTTCAGTCGGGTTTTTTTGCTTCACTCCGTTTGACCCACTGGCAAGCAAGCGACCTCGCAAGCGTGTCAAATTGACCAGCGATTATGCTATGATCGATCCCTAGGCTATGATGCGGGGCGTTCGAATCGCGTGGCGCTCTAGGATATCCAACCTCACCGGTCACGATCGTTCCGCTTCGATGCAATCGCTACCCTTGCCGTTCATCACCCCGATTCACCTCGGCACCAGCGCATGGCTGTTGCGGCTGCGTTGGTTTGCCGTCTTTGGACAACTTGTGACGGTCTTTGCCGCCGGTTTGCTTGTCGGCACGGCGCTTCCCTGGGTGCCCTTGCTCAGCTTGATTGCGGTGACGGCCGTTACCAACGTCGCGTTCGCGATTTGGTTGCGTCGAGCTCGACGCGAGAAGGCGAACCAAACAGCCGATCGGACCGACCATGCCCTTCAAGTCGATCAGTCCGTTTCAAGCAATCGTGATGCTCAAGCCGATTCGATCGCAACCTTCCTGATGGTTCTCGACCTGATCACGCTGACCTGCATGCTTTACTTCAGCGGCGGAATCGACAATCCGTTCAGCCTTTTTTATCTGGTCAATCTGGCAGTCGGCGGCGTGATTTTGCGGCCTCAGTGGGCTTGGGTTTTAGCCGCAATGGCGATCGCGGGATGCACTCTGCTGATGTTTTTGTTCATGCCGATTGAAGGATTGATCGAACCACAACGTTACGGACAATTGTCGCCTCACACGGTCGGATTGTTCATCGCCTATGCAACCTGTGCCAGCGTCGTGACGCACTTTGTTACTCGCACCGCCGCCGAATTGACCCGCAGCGAGCGATTGCTGCGCGAGACCCAAGCCGCGAATCAGCGAGCACAGCGGCTGGAAGGATTGACCACCTTGGCCGCCGGCGCTGCCCATGAACTGGCATCGCCGCTGTCGACGATCGACGTGATCGCACGCGAACTCGGACGGCATCTGCAAGATTGTGAAACGCCCGAATCGGTCCGACAAGATGTTCGCTTGATCGACCAGCAACTGGAAATTTGTCGACAAATCCTCCGGCGAATGCGGGGTGCGGTCGGCGATTCGATGGCCGGATCGTGGGACCGGACAACCGTCGGCGACTTGATCGATTGTGCGCTCGAAGGGGTGCGAGATCCCGATCGAGTCGATGTCGAGGACGCTCCGGAATCTGTGGAAGGGCAATCGCTTTGGCTTCCTCAAGAAGCGGTCGCACAGGCGATTCGCAACCTGATCCACAACGGCTTAGACGCTAGCGGACCGGGCGGCCGAGTGAAGCTGGAAACCTCCAGCGAAAACTCACAAGTTGTGTTTTTGATCCGTGACAGCGGTCGCGGGATGACGGACGAAGAACTCGTTCGCGCCGGCGAACCGTTTTACACAACCAAGGAACCCGGCCGAGGCATGGGACTGGGGTTGTTCCTGACACGCAACGTTGTTTCCCGCTTGGGCGGATCGCTGGATTTCCAAAGTGTGCAGGGTCAGGGAACCATAGCAACGGTGAAGTTACCGTGCGCGGACTCAGGTGTACGCAGTGCGCCGGTTTAACCGGAAAAAATCCGAAACGGCGCAGCACTTGTTACGGCCAAAGGCGGGCGTAAGCCGGGGCCACAGCCTTGCGCCGTTGCTTGGCTTTTTTTGAGAATCAGCCACTGTCATAATCACACAAATCATTCTTCTCATAAGATCATCTGCGCAGTGAATACTCGCGCCCCATTGCCAATCCCGAATCCCACGACAGCGCCCGGCGAAGCCATTTCGGAAGCCCTCGCCCACTCGTTTGCTAACGCTACAACTTCACTCGCAAAATCCGGTGGTGGAAACTGTCGGCGATGTACAGCCAGCCATCGCGGACTGTCACGCCGTGCGGTCGCTTGATTTTGTATTCGCCTAAATCGACCGTCGATAAGAAACCGGTCTTGGGATCAAACTTTCGCACTGCATCGTTGACGTCATCGGCCAAATAAATCTCGCCTGATGGGCCAAAGCAGAGGTGCTTGGGACCGTTGAGTTGCGATTCATTAACCCCGCCGTCGACCAGTCCAGCTTTGCCGTTCCCGGCCACGCGAACGATTTTGCCTTCGCGATCGATTTTCCACAGCATGTGGCCGCCGCGCGAGATCACATACATTTCACCTTCGACATTTTCGATCGCTCCACGGGGATCGACCAGCGGCGATTCGCTTGCAAGTGCACCATCGACAGGCGTACCGCGTTTTCCGTTACCGGCTACGAAGGTGACCAAGCCGCTGGCTAGGTCGATCCGGCGAATGACGTGATTGCCGATGTCGGCGACCAGCAGCGACGAGTAATCAGGCGACGCCATCACACAAATGGGCTGATTGAAAGTCGCAACATCAACGGCAACCTTAGGTACGGCTGGCCCCTGTTTCCCGTTACCCGAAAATGTCGAAATCGTCTTTTCCTGCGGATCGTATTGACGAATCGTATGGTTCAAATGCTCTGACAAGATGATTTTCCCGCTCGGCAGGATCACCAAATTGTGCATCTTGTTGAACCGGGCATCCATCGCCTTGCCGTCGACATAACCCAGTTCGGGGCCACCAGCGACATGCTGCAACCCGGCATCTTCGGACCATGTCAGGACTCGACCACCGGTATATTCGACGATTACCATCGTCCCCTTGGCATCGAACTCCATCGCAAACGGT
>DNWZ01000757.1 GCA_003506095.1 Planctomycetaceae bacterium
GCATCGCTTGGTCGACGATCCGCTGGAGCGACTGTTGCCGTCCCGCGTCCGCTTCGCCTCGCATCAACGTCTGGGCTCGGGTCGAAATGTTCGCCAGCGGATTGTTGATCTCGTGCGACAGCCCGTACGCAAACTGTTTTACCGCCGCTCGTTTGGCCGTTTGTAATTCGCTGTTAAACGATTGGAGCAGGCTTTGGGAATGAATCGACCGACGGGCCAGCATCGACAAATCGAGTTTGCTGGGGTGGTAAGAGATCGGCTCTTCCGAGCGTGGTTGTGGCAACGGATCGATGATCACCGGCCAAGACGCGGCCCAATTGCGTGGAACCGCCGGGCCGACCAATTCCAGCCACTTCGATGCGGCGGGTGTCCAGCTTTCGATCGCCAGACGCAAAAAGCTGCGTCGCAGTTTTTCCAGTCTCGCAAACCAAGCCGAGTCGTCTTCGGCCAAACGCGATGTTGGCACCAAATCGCTATCGCCGCCAGAAAAAATCTTCGCTAGCTGACGTTCAAACCGTACTGCCAGTTCATCGATCGAAAGCTCACACGAAACTTCTGACTCGCTTTCGCCCGATTCACGCTCCGCCGTCGCCAGCGCCGCGAAAATCAGCAATGGCGGATCGGACCGAAATTGGGTAATCAAGTCGCGATGCAGTTGCGCATCGAAACGATCGGCCAACAGGATCGCAGCGAGCAAATCGTTTGCCTGGCGTGACAGCGGCAACCGCCATGAATCGGCGCCGCGTCGGAGGCACGGCAACCCGTTCATCCATCACTCCATCGAAATGTGCCACGCCCCACAGGCTCTGACACAATCACGACACAACGCTGCGTTCGATATCCAACAGGTCGCACGATCGGTCGATCAAGTCTTCGATTGAGAACGGCTTTTGCATGAAATCGTCCGCACCTGCGGCCTTCAGTTCAGCAACTTTATCCTGTTCGACCATCCCAGAAATGCAGAGGATTTTGACCATATCGAGCGCCGAATCGCTGCGCACCCGTTGACACACTTCCTTGCCGTTGATGTCTGGCAACATCACGTCCAGAATCACCAAATCGGGTCGGAACTCGCGAACGCCCATCCCGGCATCGAAGCCGTTGTTGACGCTGCGAATGTCGAAGCGACCGTCGCGCTGGAAACCTTCGCTGATCAACTCGACCAAATCTTGGTCGTCGTCGACGATCAGCAACTTCTTTTTGCCGGACTCCAACGCATCGGTCGGAATGCCGTTATCTCGCATAAATGAGTAGAGTTGTTCTCGCGGAATGCGGCGAAACCGGCTGCCCGGAACGCGGAAACCTTTTAACGACCCATTATCAAAACAGCGAATGATAGTCTGCTGGCTGACCTTGCAGATCTTTGCCGCTTCGCCGGTGGTAAATACCGTTTTCGTGCTCATGACCTATGTCATCCTCCCTGCGTGCCGAGCCCGCTTGGCTGTGAGTTTGCTGCAACTGATTCGAAACCCTGTATCGAAACCAGTGACAAGAACGCAAGCTTACCTGTACCCACCCTGGCGAGCCGAACCGATAACGATCGCTCGACCGGGTGAACCCATTTAAACTACGTGAAGAACGCAAGCGACAAGGAGCTCCGCGTCCCACTGGATTACCAATCTTGCCACAGCCGCAGAATATACCCAGCTTGCGGCCTGGGTCAACGTCGATTCATCTTACGCAAACTGTTTACAGTCATGCGCTTAGCGCAAATTATGGGCGTTGAGCCCCATTTTTTTCCGCTCTGGGCCACCAAAAATATTACTTAGGGACAGCGGACACTTGTGCAGTCCGTGTGGCCAGATACGGTCAACCACGTCGCAGGATACGGCCAATTCAGACGTCGGCGGGGCGAGCGATTTGGCAATAATCCGGACGATCCGCGGCTGTTTTATGCCGAAACTCCCGCACAATCTTGCCGTCGCGAACCAAAAATGCTCCGGGCATTTGAAAGCCGTCGCCGCCAGCGGGGCCAACGGCATGCCTGGCCAAAATCGCGGCTTTGAACCCACGCCACCAAACCGCCGGACCGAGCAGTTGGTCGATTCGCCCACGTCCAAGACCGTAAGCACGGTAAAGCTGGCAGGCTGGGTCGCTGATTCGAGACACGTCGCTCATCGAATATGCCTCGAAAAAGGCTTTACCTGCCGCTTCGTCGCCCATGTGAACGAGCACCGGCGCGACACCCTCGGCGTCCAACTGAGCACGTTGACTGCGAAGATCGGCGAGTGCTTCGCGGCAAAACGTACAACCACTGTGACGCAAAAAGACGATCAACAAGGTCTTTCCGCGTGACAATTCACGGATCGAATTGCCGTTTTGATCGACAAAACGTTGGTTCGCTTGATCAAGCGTCAGTTCGTCGGTCAGTGGCGGCGCGAGATGCAATCGCGCGGCATGGTAAAGAATCGCGGTGAAAGGGATCCACCAAATCAAGTCGTTCGTGACCAGTGTCCAGCCCCAGGCAAGCGGCAAGCGGCCTGGATCGCCCACCGAAGTCGTCGCCAGCATCCATGCAAAACCGATCGGCCCGAACAGTTTGCCCAACAAGCCGACCACCACGATCGGCCAGTGACGCAACGGATTGCGGCTTGCGATCGCATACCCGACGCCGTAAACGCCCACGATCATGCCGACACATTGCCAGATCGAGGAATAAATCGGCAACGGTGCGCCCGTCCAGACAAAAAGATCCAGCGGCCGAAGAATTACCCAAGCACCCCAAAGAATGTTGTAGAACGCAGCCAATCGCAACACCTGCTTCATCCAAGCCGGCGTCGATTGTTCAGACGAAGATGGATCAACAGCGGGCATCGAATAAAAACTCCGAAAATTCAAGGTACAGCGTTGGACGTCAAAGCGTTTATGACAACACCGTCGACAGCGAATGCAGAGTAACGGCCTGGAGAGGCATTCAAACTTACCTCAAAAGAGAGCGAGAAAGTTCAACCCGCCCATTGCCCTACTGTAAGGGGTGATTTAGAATGCCTTGTGATATACGCCAACAGTTCCGATTAGGTTTGATTTTACGGATAGGTTATTCTTCTAAAATTAAATCATTGGAACAGGTCGAGAGATTGACTGCGTTGACAGTAATAATCGCCCCGCCTTTGCCCACCCAATGCGTTGTTCAACCGGTTTTCAACGTTCCCACCTACGCAACATCTGTTGCAGTTCTGGATTAGTCGTCTTTCGGCTCGATGTTTCCTTGTGGAGTTTTCCCGATGAAGTGCTCTGGTAATGATCTGTTTCGACGCGAGTTCTTGCGTGTCGGTGTTCTTGGCGGTTTAGGGATTTCGCTAGCCGATATGCTTCGTTACGAAGCTCAAGCGGACCAAAAGTTTTATGCCAGTAAAGAAGGCACCGCTAAGTCGGTCATCTTTATTTTCTTACCCGGCGGGATGGCTCATCAAGAATCGTTCGACCCCAAGCCTTACGCTCCGGTTGAGTATCGCGGCCCGATGAGCTCGATCGAGACCAACGTCGCGGGCGTTCGTGTGAACGAGTTGTGGAAGCAGACTGCGACGATCGCTGACAAAATCGCGATTTGTCGATCGATGACTCACGGCGAAGCGGCTCACGAACGTGGGACGCACAATATGTTTACCGGCTATCGCCCAAGCCCTGCTTTGCAGTTCCCCAGCATCGGCAGCGTGGTTTCGCACGAGTTCGGCCCGCGAAACAACTTGCCGCCGTATGTCTGCGTTCCGAATCAGCCCAACGAGTTCGCTGGAACAGGCTACCTCAGTTCGTCGTTTGCAGGATTCAGCCTCGGTGCCGATCCGGCGGCGGGCGATTTCCGCGTTCGTGACTTGAGCTTGCCCGGTGGTGTTGACGACGCTCGATTTACAAGCCGTCGTCAAATGTTGGATGTGGTTAACGATCATTTCCGCACCAAGGAAAAGTCAGACTCTTTGGATGCTGTCGACACGTTCTATCAACGTGCTTATGACTTGATCAGTTCGGAAAAGGCTCGCGAGGCGTTTGATATCAGCAAAGAAAGCGACCAGTCGCGCGATGCGTATGGCCGTAACACCGCTGGCTCGCGTTTGTTGCTGTGTCGTCGTTTGGTCGAAGCGGGTGTTCGATATGTCACCACGACTTATGGTGGCTGGGACATGCACGACGGGATCCACGCTGGCATGAACAGCCAGGTTCCTTCGTTTGACCAAGCTTACGCGGCGTTGATTCGCGACTTGGAGCAGCGTGGGTTGCTCGATTCGACGATGGTTGTAATCGCCAGCGAGTTCGGACGTACGCCAAAGATCAACGGCACCGCGGGCCGCGATCACTGGCCGAAAGTTTTCAGCGTCGTGATGGCCGGTGGCGGTATTCGCAAGGGTGTCGTTTACGGTTCGTCCGATTCGACCGCAAGCGAACCGAATGAAAGCCCGCTAGACGTCACCGACTGGGCAACCACCATGTATCACTGCATGGGCATCAACGCTGATAAAGAATTGATGGCCCCTGGTGATCGCCCGATCGAAATCGTCGACGGCGGAAACGTCATCAAAGAATTGTTGGCATAGCGACTGGGCTGAAGGGATCCGTTATCGGAAAATTAGCAGCAGGGCTCGCACCCTGCCGCATTGAAGACGAGAAAAACTTTCGCGGAGCGAAAGGGGTTAACCATGATGGTTTTCTTAGCCGCTTAAAAGAGTTTTTCGCATGTCGATGCTTCACCGGTTTTTTTGCTTCGGTTTGTTTTCGTTGGCTATCGCTGGCTCGCTGCAAGCCGCGTCGCCGCGTCTGAATGTCATTTCGCCGCGTGGCGTCCAACGTGGCGGGGAGCACGAACTGACTTTCACCGGGTCTAATCTCGGTGACGCCAAAGACGTGATGTTCTACGATTCCGGTTTCGAAGTCTTGGAAGTCACTGGTGAGGGCAACAACGCAAAGGTGAAGGTTCGTGTCGCAGCGGATTGCCGATTGGGCGAGCATGTCGCTCAGGTTCGAACCGCTAGCGGCATTTCGGATTACCGAACTTTGTATGTCGAAGATTTGCCCGTTGTGCAAGAAGTTGAACCCAACAGTGAGTTCACTGCGCCGCAAGCGATCGCGCTGAATACCGTCGTCAACGGCACCATCGGCAGCGAAGATGTTGACTACTACGTGATCGAAGCCAAGCAGGGCCAGCGGATTTCGGCTGAGATTGTCGCCATGCGGCTCAGCACTGCGATGTTCGATCCGTACGTCGCGATTCTAGACGAAAAACGTTTCGAACTTGATACCAATGACGATACCGCGCTGGCATTGCAAGATGGTTTCGTTTCAATCGTTGCGCCGGCTGATGGAAAGTATTACATCGAAGTCCGCGAGAGCGCCTACGCAAACGGCAGCACTTATCGCATGCACGTCGGCACTTTCCCCCGCCCCAAATCGACTTTCCCCGCAGGCGGAAAGCTTGGCGAAACGGTTGAGGTTCAGTTTTTGGGTTTGCCATCGGGCGAGCTAAAGCAATCGGTCTCCCTGCCGCCAAAACCCGTTACCGATTTCGGCGTCTTTGCCCAAGACGATCAAGGGATTTCACCTACTCCCAACACATTTCGCCTGTTTGAGCACGGAAACGCTTTCGAAGCTGAACCGAACAACGAAATTGCCCAAGCGACTCCGGTTGAACTGCCGTTGGCAATGAACGGTATCATCGAGTCCGATGGTGATATCGATTGCTTTACGTTTGCTGCGAAGAAAGGAGCCGTTTACGAAGTCGAATGCTATGCTCGGCGAATTCGTTCGGAACTCGATCCGGTCATGAATATCTACTATGCCGACGGACGTTCGATCGCGGGTAACGACGATTCACGTGGTCCAGACAGCTACTTGCGTTTCACGGTTCCTGAGGACGGCAATTATACGATTCGCATTACTGACCACCTTGGCCGTGGCGGTCCTGAGTTTGTTTATCGGGTTGAGTTTCAAAGTGTCGTGCCAGCGCTGACGCTTGGTATTCCACGCAATGAACGCTACGGACAATATCGCCAGCAAATCTATGTTCCAAAGGGGAACCGTTTCGGGACGATCATCAGCGCAAACCGGATGAACTTCGGTGGGGAATTGGCTCTGTTGGGAGAGAATCTTCCACCGGGTATTACGATGCATTGCGAGCCAATGCCGGCAAATCAAAACGTGATGCCGGTTGTTTTCGAGGCGACCGCGGATGCAGAACTGAATGGTGCGCTGGTCGATTTCCTGGCCAAACATACCGATCCCAATCAGAACATTCAGGGTGGTTACGTTAATCGAGCCGATTACCTGGTCGCCGCGCCTGGGCAGTCATTGTACCGCTGGAAAGATGTCGATCGGTTGGCGATGGCCGTGATTGAAGAAGTGCCTTTCCATATCGAAATTGTCGAACCTTTGGTTCCTTTGGTTCGCGAAGGTTCGCTAAAGTTGAAGATTGTTGCGACCAAACGTGAAGGCTGGGACGAGGAGATTGCGGTTCAATTCCCATATCGATCACCAGGCGTTAACGCGCCGCCGAGTGTATCGATTCCCAAGGGACAAACCGAGGTTTTCTACGAATTAAACGCCGCCGGAAACGCGGAAATCAAAAGTTGGAAGGTTTTCGCATTGGCGAGTTCACAGGGTATGTGGGCGGCGTCGAAACTGACTTCGCTGGATATCGCTGATGCACCTGTTAAGTTCGAATTGCAACGAACCGCCTGCGAACAGGGCCAAGAGGCTCTTGTGTTGTGCAAGATCAACCACGCGACACCTTTCGAAGGCGATGCAAAAGCTGAATTGGTCGGCATTCCGCCGAAGGTTACTGTTGAAGCGGTCAGTTTTAACAAAGAGACACAGGAAGTGACCTTCACACTGAAAACTGCGACAGACAGCCCGGTAGGAAAGCATGGTTTGTATTGCAATTTAGTAATTCCTCACAACGGTGACTTTATCAATAGCCGTGGTGGTACTGTCGAATTCCAGATTGATCAGCCGTTACCCCCAGCGGCCAATGCGACGCCGGCTCCGATGCCGGTCGCTCAAGCTGCTGCTCCCGCCGCCGCTGCTCCTGCAGCGGCCACCCCACCCCCGCCCCCCAAACCGCTCACCCGGCTGGAAAAACTGCGACTTGCGGCACAAGAACGCCAAAAAGCCGACAGTGGCCAGTGAGCCTAGCGTAACAATCGTTGACTGTCGGTTTGTCAAAAGCAGGCCGGCAGTACACATGCGCCCGCCGTTACAACCGTAATGGCTGGTGATTTAGGTTTCGAAATGACTTCAGTTCCACTCAAATGATTGTGGAACCTTTCGAAAAGTTTTTCCTGTTGGAATCGTCGAAGATTATAGTGATTCATAAATGAACGTACGGAATCTCATGATGTTGCATCGTTATAAGTTTTTGGCCACGATCCTCGGCTGTGTCGTTTCGACCTACGGCGGCGAGGCTATTTCACAGGAATCGCCGGCTGCTGCGGAACAACCGGCACCGGCACCGGCCGAGGCGGCAGCGACCGCCGCGGCTCCTGCTGCGCTCGAATCGATCAATGTTTATCCGCCGGATATCAATTTGACCACGGTTCGCGACCGTCAAACGGTGATCGTCCAGGCTGTCTATGCCAGCGGTATCACTGAAGATGTGACCGACAAGGCGACCTACACACTGCCTGATCAGACACTTGCAAAGTTGGAATCAAACGTCCTGTATCCGGTTGCTGACGGCAACACCGAACTGAAGGTCCAATACGGTGGCCACAGCGTATCTTTGCCGGTAATGGTCAAGGACGCGAAGGCGGATCCACCGATCAGTTTCCAGCTCGACGTGATGCCGATCTTTATGCGTGCTGGTTGCAATACCGGCAGCTGCCATGGTGCAGCGCGGGGTAAAGACGGTTTCATGTTGTCTTTGTTCGGCTACGATCCGCAAGGTGACCATTTCCGTATCACTCGCCAAGCGCCCGGTCGGCGGATCAATTTGTCGGTGCCCGAAGAGAGTTTGCTGATTACCAAATCGATCGGTTCGGTACCGCACACCGGCGGCAAACGATTTGAACTTGATAGCGAATACGGCCAGACACTCGTTCGCTGGCATCAAGCCGGTGCGGTGAACGACCCGGGTGCTGTGCCTGTCGTTACCAAAGTCGAGGTCTTCCCCGAAGGCGCCGTGATGGACGGCGAATCGGCGACCCAACGGTTGATCGTTCGCGCTCATTACGCCGACGGGACCGATCGCGACGTGACATCGCTGGCCGCTTTCCTAACCAATAATGACAATTCCGCGCCGATTTCCACCGACGGCCTGGTGACAGCGGCAAATCGTGGCGAAGCGTTCATCATGGCTCGTTTCGACACGCATACCGTCGGGTCGCAGTTCATCGTGTTGCCGAAAGGCCTGGAGTTTAAATGGCAGGATATTCCTGAGAACAATTATGTCGACAAGCATTTGCATGAGAAGTTTCGCAAGCTGAGGATCATCCCTTCGGAGCTTTGCAGCGACGAGGAGTTCTTGCGACGCGTCTCGTTGGATATTGCTGGTGTGTTGCCGTCGGCCGAACAGTATCAGCAGTTTGTGACCAGTTCCGATCCTGAGAAGCGGGCCAAGTTGGTCGATGAACTTCTTGACCGCAAAGAGTTTGTCGAATTGTGGGTGATGAAGTGGGCCGAACTGTTGATGATTCGCACCACTCAGCAAATCGCTTACAAGCCGATGTTGCGATACTACAACTGGCTGCAGGAACGTTTGGCGAATAACGTCCCTATCAATCAAATGGTTCAGGAGCTGTTGGGCGCCAGTGGTGGAACGTTCAGCAATGCTGCAACGAACTACTATCAGATGGAAACCGACCCCTTAAAGGTTTCGGAAAACGTCGCACAAGTATTTATGGGGATGCGAATCCAGTGTGCTCAGTGCCACAACCATCCGTTCGACCGCTGGACGATGGATGATTATTACAGCTTCTCGGCATTCTTCTCACAAATCGGTCGCAAACCTGCTGAAGATCCCCGCGAAACGATCATCTTCAATAGTCGTTCGGGCGAAGTGAAGCATGCTGTCGGAGGCCGAAATATGGCGCCGAAGTTCCTGGGTGGTGACGTTCCTGAGGTTGCCGGTAAGGATCGCCGCGTAGTCATGGCCCAGTGGTTAACTTCGACCGAAAATCCTTACTTTGCGACTAACATTGTTAACATCGTTTGGAACCACTTCTTCGGTAAAGGGATCATCAACGNNGCCGCCAGCTTCACGTCGTCAGGTTATGATTTCAAGCAACTGGTTCGCGACATTTGCAATTCACGAGCGTATCAGTTGTCGACCACGACGAATGAAACTAACGAAAGTGATACACGCAACTTCTCGCATGCATCGCTTCGTCGGATCCGTTCGGAGATTTTGCTCGATGCGATCACTCAGGTGACGGCCACGAAAAACAAGTTTGAAGGTTTG
>DNWZ01000147.1 GCA_003506095.1 Planctomycetaceae bacterium
CACGTGCGGCAGATCGTCGCAGCACCCCACCAGGGATGCACACGCGAGGCGGGCGTCGGCCGAGCAATTACGGTGCTGCTTTGGCTGAGAAGCAAAAGATCAAGCACTATTATGGTTTGGGCGAAAAGCAGCTGCGAAAGTACTTCGATTCGGTCGTTCACCGTCCCGGCAACACCGGTCAAGTGTTGTTGTTGACTTGCGAGCGTCGGTTAGACAACGTGGTTCGTCGCGTCGGTTTCACAAAAACGCGTCCGCAAGCTCGCCAAGGGATCACTCACGGCCACTTCCGCATCAACGGCGTTAAAGTGACCAAGCCTGGGTATCAACTGCGTGCAGGCGATATCATCGAAGTGACCGGTCGCGAAAATCTGAAGAACTTGTACCGTGGCGTGATCGCCAACCAACCACCCGATTCGCTCGACTGGGTGGCCATGGACAGCGAAAACCTCAAGGCGACGGTTCTCGGGTTGCCCGGACCGAGCGATATCAGTTTGCCGGTTGACGCCAACAGCGTCGTCGAATTCCTCAGTCGATAGGTTCCCCTTCATGCATTGTCCGGTTGTTGTTCTGGGCGGAGGTCCTGGCGGTTACGCGGCGGCTTTTTTGGCGGCCGACGAAGGCTTGGATGTCGTGATCGTCGAAGCCGAATCGCGGCTGGGCGGTACCTGTTTGTTGCGTGGTTGTATCCCCAGCAAGGCGCTTCTGCACGTCGCCAAAGTGATTGGCGAAGTCGACGAGTTGCGTCATGAGTGGGGCGTCGAGTTTTCGGAAAAGCCGAAGATCGATGTCGACAAATTGCGAGCACGCAAAGACCAGGTGATCAGCAACCTGACAGGCGGATTGGCAAACTTGGCCAAACGTCGTGGTGTAAAAGTGATTCGCGCTCGAGGATCATTCTTAAACAGCACGACGTTAAAACTCGATGCGGTCGACGATGCGGCTGATTCGGGAATTCCCGATGGCGGCCAATTGACGTTTGATCAGTGCATCGTCGCAACGGGCAGTGTCCCCGCGATGCCGCCATCGTTTGACGTCGGCAGCGACCGGGTGATGGACAGCACCGGTGCCCTGTTGATGAAAGATATACCCGGCACAATGTTGGTCATCGGCGGCGGATACATCGGGTTGGAACTCGGCTCGGTTTATGCCCAGATCGGATCCAAAGTCACCGTCGTTGAATTATCCGACGGGTTGTTGCCTGGCGCCGATCGCGACTTGGTAAAGCCGTTGGCCAAACGAGTGGACGCGTTGTTCGGTGGTCGAATCTACTTGAACACCAAAGTCGGCTCAGTCGCAGAAGTCGACAATCAAGTCGAGGTTACGTTCGAAGGACCCGGCAAGTTCGGGCACGAGCGGTTTGACCGCGTTTTGGTTTCGGTCGGACGTCGTCCTGTGACTCGTGGGCTTGGCTTGGAAAACACGAAAGTCGAAGTCGACAGTCGCGGCTTCATCGTTTGCGACCATCAGCAACGAACCGCCGACCCACACATTTTTGCGATCGGCGATGTCGCTGGCGATCCGATGTTGGCTCACAAAGCGACTCATGAAGGACGCGTTGCGGCTGAAGTGATCGCAGGAAAGCCGGCTTCGTTCGATAAAACGGCAATTCCAGCGGTCGTATTCACCGATCCGGAAATCGCATGGGCCGGGATTACTGAAGACGAAGCGAAGCGGCAAGGTCGCAAGGTTGACGTTGAAGTTTATCCGTGGGCGGCCAGCGGACGTGCCCAAGCGCTCGGACGTACCGACGGATTGACCAAGTGGCTGATCGATCCTGAAACGCATCGTGTTATCGGATGTGGGATCGTCGGTTCGGGCGCTGGCGAATTGATTGCCGAAGCGGTGCTGGCGATCGAAATGGGTTGCGAAGTGCACGACATTACCGAATCGATTCACCCGCATCCGACGTTAAGCGAAACGTTGATGAACGCTGGTGAAGTTCATTTCGGCACTGCGACGGAAATTTTCAAACCGAAGAAGCGCCAAGCCGCGTCAGTCTGATCCATTCGACCTTTGCGTCGCAATGGGTCGGTCCGAGCATGACTCGGACCGCTTTTTCCGAGTTCGGTGTTGGCCGGACAGTCGCTGGTTTCCAGCCTTTAGGCTTATGCCTGGCTGTTATTCTAAATACCAGACCGCTGCAAAAGGTTTCGTTGGTTGCAGATACAAGATTCGGGCTTGTCATGGATCTTACGGACTCAGAACTGCAACAGAATGCCATGGATGAACGGCGGGGCGACCAACGACGATGGACCACGATCCGAGCTTGTCTCGGTCGAGCAATGGCCATCACGTTAACCGCAACGCCTCGCCACCAATTCACGCAGACAAGCTGCGGTGGTGCGATTGCGGCGAAGCCATTTCTCCCGCGAAAGTAGAGTCCGCTTGACACTGCTTACGCAGACCGAAAGGCGACACTTTATTCCCATTCGATCGTCGCCGGCGGTTTGCTGCTGATGTCATAACAGACTCGGTTCACACCCGCGACTTCATTGATGATTCGTGTGCTGATCCTGGCCAATAACTCATACGGCAATCGGCTCCAATCGGCCGTCATAAAATCGTCCGTATTGACGCTTCGCACTGCGATCGTTTCCTCATAAGTTCTCGCGTCGCCCATCACACCGACACTCTGCACCGGCAACAACACGGCAAACGATTGGCTGGTTTGCCGATACAATCCCGCCGCTTTGATTTCGTTGACGACAATCGAGTCAGCGTCGCGCAGCTTGGCCAAGCGTGGCGCGGTAACTTCACCCAAGCATCGCACTGCCAAACCAGGGCCGGGAAACGGATGCCGCCAAACAAGCGTCTCGGGCAAACCGAGTTCGCAACCCAAACGTCGCACTTCGTCTTTAAACAAATCTCGCAGCGGTTCGATCAATTCAAAACCTAACTCTTCAGGCAAACCACCAACATTATGATGCAGCTTGATCGTCGCGGCAGGCCCATCAACAGCCGCTCCGCTTTCGATCACATCGGGATAGAGCGTCCCTTGAGCAAGAAAATGAGCGTCCTGGATCTTCAGCGCCTCGGCTTTGAAACAGTCGATGAACGCATGACCGATTCGCCGACGCTTTTCTTGCGGATCGGTCACTCCAGCCAGCACGTTCAAAAACATCTCTTCCGCATCAACGACATGCAAATCTGCCTTGAAATGTGTCGTGAACTCGCTGATCACCGCCGCCTGTTCGTCTTTCCGCAGCAGACCGTTGTTGACCAAAATGCATGACAATTGCGGACCGATCGCCTTGTACAGCAACGCCGCCACGACCGCCGAATCGACTCCACCGGAAAGACCGCAAATCACGCGTCGGTTGCCGACCCGCTGGCGCAAGTCGCGAATCGCGGCATCGGCGAAATCGCCCAAATGCCACGTTTCGGCACACCCGCAAACGCCGATCACAAAATTGTGCAACACTTGGCCACCCAGCGGCGTATGAGTCACTTCGGGATGGAACTGCATCCCATAGACCGGCAACTCGCGGTGCCGGATCGCCGCGTAAGGACAGGTTGACGTTTTGGCCAGAACCGAAAAATCGTTGCCAACGCCCGAAACCTGATCGCCGTGGCTCATCCAAACGTCGGTCGATTCGGGTAAACCGGCAAACAAGTCGCTGCCATCGATGATTTGGCAAGTCGCGCGGCCGTATTCGCGACTGGGCGTATGCTCCACACGTCCACCCAATGCATCGCAGGCCAGTTGCATGCCGTAACAAATCCCCAAAACCGGGATTCCCAACCGAAACAACTCGGGATCACATCGCGGCGCCCCAGATTCATAAACGCTCGACGGCCCGCCTGACAAAATGATGCCCCGTGGCGCGATTTCGCGAAGCCGATCAGCCGAAATGTCGTGCCGCAGGATTTCGCAATATACGTTCTGCTCTCGCACCCGCCGGGCGATCAATTGGGCATACTGCGAACCGAAGTCGAGCACCACGATTCGCTGGTCAGTCAACGATCCAGAGGCGGATTCCGCAATTGATGCGTGTACAGATGGATCGTGGGCAGGTTGCTGCGATGCGCTGGACATGGGCGTTTCGTGAGTGGCGTTTCGTGAATGGCGATGGCTAGCTGCCGGATAGACGCTCATTTTCCGCTCATCGGGTAGTCAAATGCGATGAGCGAAACGCGGGATTTTAGGAACCCAGGGGAGTTAACCCAAGGGGTTCGACTCCAAACCCGACAACGTTCCACCAACAGTTGTTAGAATAATCGCTGCGATACCCCCAAATCGCCAAATCCTCCGCCCACTTTTCCCCGCCTTTTCCGGCGCAGCGACGATCCGCAACGTCACCCGCTCAGGCCGTCATGATCACAAACTTTCTCACCTTTGCAACGTTTTGTTGGGCAATCGCCGCCGCTTCGCTGGCTGTGAGCATGCACAATCGATCGGCGGCTAACGAGCTTGCTGCGGTCGCAGTGCCAGCCGCATTCGCATCGTTTCTCGACCAGCATTGCTCCCAGTGCCATGCGGCGGGTTCCGATACCGGTTTCGATCTCACATCGATCGACGGTAATTTCGATCATGAAGAAACACTGCGCCGCTGGACCTCGATCCACGATCAACTTGCCAGCGGCCAGATGCCGCCAGCAGATGCCGACCAACCGTCCCTTCCGTCGCGCCAAGAGATCATTCGTGAAATTGCCGACCGTTTAACCCAAGCCGATCGTCGGCGTGGTCAAGTTTCAGTACGGCGGCTGAATCGTTATGAGTATGAAAAATCGGTTCGCGACCTATTTGATATTTATATCGATGTCAAAGAAATTCTACCGCCCGATACATCGATCGACGGATTTGATAACGTTGGCGAAGCGTTGGCCGTTTCGCCCGAAGCGGCACTCGCTTACTTAACCGCCGCCGATGCGGTGGTCGATACGATCATCGGCCCATCCAAACCGCACGAGAAAATCTTCCATCAAACCAATCTGCTGGATCAAAAAACGCATGACGGCAAACCGGCGATGCAAAGCCAGATCGGCAAAATGTTTCGCCAGACCGAGGATGGATTGATCATCTTTCAATCCGGATACTGCCCAACGAATCTTGTCAATTTCGCTCGCTTGCGCGCTCCCGCCGGGACCTACCGCGGCACGTTTCGCGTTCGTGCCGTGCAAAGCGAAAAACCGGTCACACTGCGAATCTATGCGGGCGACACGATCGTCGGACGACGGGAGCAACATGTTGTGGGATATTATGATATTCCGCCCGGCGATTGGACCACGATCGAGTTTGTCGATCGATTGCTGGAACCCGGCGGAACCTTTTTACCCAAATGCTATGGCACGATCGACACTCGCAACGATGCGGACACTTATCCCGCGCCCGGCATCGAAATCGGCGCCATCACGATCGAAGGCCCGTTGGAATCATGGCCACCGACAAGCCGCATAAAGTTATTGGGTGACGTCGACCTTGCAAACGGAACAAGGGATGATTTGCGAAAGATTGTCACCAGGATCCTCCCGCAAGTTTTTCGTCGCCCACCTCATGACGGCGAAGCGGACGCCTACCTATCAATCGGACAAGCGACAATCGATCGCGGTGACACGTTTGAATCGGCGCTGCGCAATACCATCAAGGCGATACTCTGTTCGCCATCATTCTTGTTCTTCGACGAACGGCTTGACCCACAATCCAGTGCATTCGCGATGGCGTCGCGATTGTCCTATTTTCTTTGGTCTTCAACCGCTGATCATGAACTACTGACTCTGGCCGCTTCCGGCGAATTGGCCCGACCGGAAGTCCTCGCCACCCAAGTGGAACGAATGTTAGCCGACCCCAAATCGGCTTCGCTGAACGAAAACTTTATAGGCCAGTGGTTGCGTTTGCGAGAAATCGACGCGACATCGCCCGACGAGACCTTGTATCCGGAATATGATGAATTGCTGCGAATCTCTATGGTCGAAGAAACCAGACGATTCTTCGCCGAATTGATCGACCAGGATCTCAGCATTATGAATCTGATCGCCAGCGATTTCGCAATCCTGAATGAACGGATGGCCAAACATTATCAGATTGAAGACGTTCATGGCCAAGGGTTTCGCCCAGTGGTCTTGCCCAAGGACAGCGTCCGTGGCGGCGTGCTGACCCAGGCCAGCGTTTTAAAGGTCACCGCCAACGGCACGTCGACTTCGCCCGTGGTCCGGGGCACTTGGGTGTTAGAAAACATTTTGGGGAGCCCCGTCCCGCCACCGCCCGATGGTATCGCCGCGGTCGAGCCGGATATTCGCGGCGCGACAACGCTGCGCGAAGAATTGCAAAAACATCGCGATGTCGAATCTTGCAACAGTTGCCATCGGAAGATCGACCCACCCGGTTTTGCGCTCGAATCGTTTGACGTGATCGGTGGCTATCGCCAGCGGTATCGTTCGATCGGCGAAGGTGAACGCCCCGGATTCTCGCGCGATCCGATCACCGCGAATTGGATACGATATCGGATCGCGTTGCCGGTTGACTGCACCGGCGAGCTCAATGACGGGCGACCGTTTACCGACATTCGCGGGTTCAAAACTTTGTTATTAGAAAATGAACGAGATTTTGCGATCGCAATGACGCGAAAACTAGCAACTTATGCACTCGGTCGGCGGATCGGTTTTTCCGACCGGCCTGAGATCGAAAGCATTGTCGATGCGGCACAACAGCGCAAACTCGGGTTGCGTTCATTGATTCATGAATTGGTACAAAGTGAAATGTTTCGGAGACGACCATGATGCGATTTTTTTCCCGACGCCAAATACTGAAGAGCTCTGGTGTTGCGGTCGCGCTGCCGTTGATGGAAGCCTTGCAACCCAGTCCGCTGGTGCGTGCCGAAGCGACTGCCGATGCCCCCAAACGACGCATGGTCGCGATCAACATTGGTCTAGGTCTGCACGGACCCAATATGGTCCCTGAAACGTCGGGGCGGGATTATGAGTTGTCGCCGTATTTGAAGGTGTTGCAGCCGTATCGCGCCCAGTTCACTTTTATCTCGGGCGTGTCGCATCCGAGCGTTGGTGGCGGGCATCAATCGGCGAAGTCGTTTTTGACCGCTGCACCGCATCCAAGCAGCGCCGGTTTTCGCAATTCGATTTCGATCGACCAATTGGCCGCCGAGCAATTGGGCAGCCAGACGCGTTTTGCCTCGCTAGCATTGACCAGTTCTGGTCCTGGGTTGTCTTGGTCGCGATCGGGTGTTGAAGTGCCAGCGGAATCGCGACCGTCAGCGGTTTTCAAAAAACTGTTCCTCAGCGGCAAAGAAAGCGAGCAAGCCGCACAGGTAAAACGCCTGCGCGATGGTCAAAGTGTTTTGGACATTGTGGCGCAACAAGCCGACGCGATGCAGGGCCGATTGAGCGGTCGCGATCGCCAGAAAATGGAAGAGTATTTCTCGGCGGTTCGCGAAGCGGAGAAGCGATTGGTGAAAGCCGAGCAGTGGGAAGAAAAGCCTAAGCCCAAGCCAGGCGTTGCCGAACCTAAAGACGAATCGGATCGGACAAAAATCACTCAGCGGCTCGAAGCGATGTTCGACATGATGCATTTAGCATTGGAAACCGATTCGACCCGGTTCATCACATTCTTCGAAACGGGATTCAACGCCGTGCCAACGATTCCTGGGGTCGATACCGACTACCACATGCTATCGCATCACGGCAAGGACCCTGCAAAAATCTCACAATTAACAATTGTCGAAACCGAGTTGATGAAAGTCTTTGGAAGGTTTTTACAGAAACTGGATCAATCGCATCAAACCGGATCGACGTTGTTAGAACAAACGATGGTCTTGTTGGGGTCGAATCTGGGGAACGCTAGCAGTCACGACACACGCAACATGCCGATGCTGATCGCCGGCGGTGGGTTCAAACATGGTCAACACCTCGCTTTCGACCGCGACAACAATCATCCCTTGCCGCAGTTGTATGTATCGATGCTGCAACGATTGGGGATTGAAACCGACACCTTTGCCATGACAACCGGAACTCTGCCGGGTTTAGAGTTTGCTTAGACTCTGAGAGCCAATCCGAAAAGCGGCCTGACCCTTTGGAGGTGAGTCGATTTCATTGGTTTTTCTAGCCTCGCCGGAAAGGGTCAGACCCCTTTTCGGATAGCGAATCTCGCACTCGCAGCGTCAGCAACGACAGTTCGGGTCGGCAATTGATTCTTAGCAAATGCGTGCCACTGAGCCCTCGCGAAACGTGCATCGTTGTTGGTGGCTTATAAAAATGCCCCGATGCGAAACGACTGCCATGAAAACTGGGGCTCAGCAGCGGGCCGATCAGCGGCAATCGTCCTTGGCCGCCGTGCGTGTGGCCGGCGAGCATCAGATGCACACGATGACGCCGAGCCCACCAGATCTGATCAGGGCTGTGGGACAACAAAAGTCGAAACGTCGCGTCGGATTTTTCGACCCGAGTCGTTTCCGGGGCACCAAACCATGGCCTTTCATTACCTAGAATCTGGCAAGAGACGCTGTTTGCTCCTGTGGCTCGCAGCGGCGCATTGATGCACTGGCCACCGATATCTCGCCATCCCAAACTGGTCATCGCGTGGCGAACTTGGTTCGGATCGGCCACGCGAGTGTCGTGATTGCCCAGCACAAAGTAGCTGCCATCCGTCGCTGATGCGTGACCGAGCGATTCTTCAAGCCAATCGATACAGCGAGCTTCGTCGATGATGTCGCCAGTCAAAGCGAATAGGTTGGGCGACCAATCGTTCGCCTGCTCGACGACATACGCGACCATCTGTGGCGATATGTGCCCCGTAAAATGCAGGTCGCTCAGGTGTGCGATCTTATAACCATCTAGCGATAACGGTAAGCCAGCGACAGGTAATTCAATCTCCTCGATCGCCAGTTTAAAGATCTGATTCATGGGAATGCGACTGGCCCAACGACACCTAGCCGTTACGGGCAAGGGCTTGGAGACAATCGCCGCGACATCGTTGATTGTTGTCCGGCGGTTCACGGGGGTCGCTTCTAAGGCGAAGATCGGACGCCACAATAGGAATGGAATGCCCAATGCAACGACCGCGATTAAGCAAAGGACACCATAGACATACCAGACGGTTTCGATTGAATCGAACGCTTGCCTGTGCAGCGAACCGTCTAAGATTTGTGTGACGATTGGCCAGTGCGTGGTCACGAAGATCGTCGGAATCGCTAAACACGACGCGAAGAAAACTTTGACAAGCTTTTTGATGGTTTTGCGGTGCCAGCCGAGTGCATTGATGCGATTGTAGATCGCCAAGTGCAATGAAAAATGTCCTAGAACGACCGCGATTAAAATCGCATAACCGGTCAACATCAGTGATCATCCAACAGTTTTGGACGCATCGATTCGACCATGTGCCGAACCCTCGGCGAGAATACGTCCTCGGGGCCGATCGCATGACACTTAAAGATTGCGATCGCGGCGGTTGACATCGGCAACGCGAAGCCTGACCACTGAGAAACCAAAGATTCCATACCCGGATTGTGCGCGATCACCAGCACACAGGCCGGTCGGGTGCCGTCGGCGTTGATCGATTCGCTGACGATGTGTTCGCAAATCGTCGTTGGGGTGGACAGGTACAGCGAAGGGCTTAGCAGCACCAGCGGTTCGTGCGTCCAAACGCTCTTCAAGCCATCGATCGTTTCACGAACACGCACCGCTGTGGAGCCGAGGATTACGTCGGGCAAGCATCTGCGACTGGCCAACCATTTCGCCATCCGGGGTGCATCGCGTCGGCCACGTTGATTCAGCGGACGATCGTGATCGCTCAGGGAATTGTCATCCCAGTCACTTTTGGCATGTCGCATCAAACAGACGGTAAATGAATCTTGGTTGCTGGCCATGAAATCTTGGCAACAGAGGTTCGGAAAACGATCAGGAGAAGGTCCGACTGAGGTTTATCGGCTGTTAGGATAGGTTTGTCCAGTTGGGACAAATGGCCGGTGGCGGTGAACATAACACGTTGAAACGTTCGAATCGATTTTCTGTTGCGAACAGCCGATGTTTCTGAGGAAGGGCATTAAATCGTTCATGCAATATGATTTGCAGAATTGCTATCAAAGATTTGAAGTCTACCGCTGACCGCAGTCTGCTTGGAGTTTTCTTTCGGACCCGCGTTTGAATCATTGCATCAATGGGAGAGATTACGCGTGAAATTGTCATGGCACGGATTGTTGGGTGTGGTGGCGACACGTCGGGGCGTGGCCTGGGTCGTTTGTTTTTCGATGGCAAGTGTTTGGGGGATCGCCGATGTTCAGGCACAGCTGGTTGCCGGTTCGTCAATATTTTCGGCGACGGGATTCGTTGACAACGTTGATGAATTACAAGGCTTGACGCCCGAAGAACGGGTGAACGTGGCGGTTTATGAGAATTGCCATCGCAGTGTCGTCCACATCGAGACGCGTGGTGACACCGATTCGGTATTGAATCGAATTTTGACAAGCGAAGGGAGCGGAAGTGGTTCGATTTGGGACCAGACCGGCCACATTTTGACGAATTATCACGTCATCAAAGGGGCGACTCAATTGGTCGTCACATTGCACGATGGCAAACAATTCGATGCAACCGTCGTCGGTCATGACGTTTCCAATGACATCGCGATCTTGAAGATTGCCCCGGAAGGTTATGAACTATTGCCAGTTCAGCCTGGGCGGAGTGAAAGGTTGAAAGTGGGCCAGCGGGTGTTCGCTTTGGGCAGCCCGCTTGGGCTGGAACAGACGATGACCGTTGGGGTGGTCAGCAGCGTGAATCGTACGTTGCCAAGCTTATCCAAACGGACGATGAAGTCGATCATCCAGATCGATGCGGCACTCAACCGAGGCAATTCCGGCGGTCCGTTGATGAACAGTCGTGGCGAGTTGATCGGGATGAACACCGCGATTGCGAGCCGAGTCGGCGAAAACAGCGGCATCGGGTTCGCCATACCGGCGGCGACGATTTTGCGGATCGCCCCGCAATTGATCCAGTTTGGCAAGGTGCGGCGGCCGAGCATCGGGATCGAATCAATCGCCGAAACCGAAAAAGGGTTGTTGCTTGTGACGTTGGAACCGGGGGGGCCGGCCGAAAAAGCGGGATTGCAAAGTGTTCGCATCGTCCGCCGAAAAACCCTGCTGGGTGAATTGATCCGTCGCGATTATTCGACCGCCGATGTCTTGACCGAAATTGATGGTGAGCCGATTCGAAGCGCGGACGATTTGCTGTCGAGCGTCGAACGCCGCAAGGCTGGTGATAGCATTTTGGTGACGCTCCGACGTAAAGACGAAACGGTGCGCGTGCCGATCCGGTTGGTCGACGAATCGATGACGCCTGTGCAATGATGGTTTCGGTCGCAGACGAAAGCTGTGGCACACCAGCGTGCCCGGTCGGTCAGCCGCGATTGCGAGCGACCACGCAAACGGCGCACGAACCGCTGCATCCGCCTCGCTTTCCGCTCTTTGCGCCCAAATCGCTTGCCGTATCGCCTTGATCCGCTTCCGCGTCGCTGCCACACACCTTTTCGCCGCACCCCGGCCCGCAGCCCTGAGCCAGCAATTTGGCGAAATGGCCGCTGCGGACGCGAGATTCATAGCTGGCCGCCAACCGCTCGACCAACTGCGTATCGTTTTCATCCGGCGGATCGAGGAAGTAAAAGACGAGCGTTCCGGCGTCGAACACCTGGTCGACCTCCAACAAAACGGCCGTCGAGCCCGCTTCGGCTAGGCATTTGCGGCATTCCAAGATTGCGTCGCAGCGGTGTTTTTCTAGCCGGCTGATCAGCAATTCGTCTTGAGCGGTTGTCGCCCGCAGGATTGTCGCGAACGATTCGCCGATTTCGGCCGCTTTTTCAGCGTCAGAAGAATCGCATTCCGCTGTCACCTGCCCGATTTCCAGCCCCCGCGGCGTGCGACAAATCACGCGGATTCCGCGTCGATAGGCTTCGCCGCCGGTGGCTCGACAACGTGCGACATCACCCCAGGCACCGATTCGGACAAAATAGTTCTGCATAACGAGCGATCGACGGGCAAAAAAGCCGTGTGGGAACGAAAAGTCGGGAAAAGCTTCAAGGCGGCTTGTCAGAGGCCGACGGCGCGGCCAACATCGTGCGATAAAACGCTTCAGCACGATCCCCCTTCAGCCACCGTAAGCATAACCATGTCAACGGCTTTTTCGGAACCGACTCATTCACCTGACGCCACTTCAGCCACCGATTCCCACAGTAGCGGGTCTCGCCAGCGGCTCGACTACGCTCAATTGGCCCAACGGGTGCTCGATGGCCACGAAGTGACTCGCGACGAGGCGATGGCGATCCTCAAGTCGCCCAATGACGATCTGCTGGCTGTCCTGGATGCCGCATTCCGAGTTCGACGTCAACACTTCGGATTGACCGTTCAGCTCTACTTCTTGATGAACGCCAAAAGCGGACTGTGCCCCGAGGATTGCCATTACTGCAGCCAATCGAAAGTCTCCGATGCGCCGGTGCAGAAGTACAACATTTTACAACGCGATAAATTGCTGGCTGCGGCAGAGTTGGCGGCAAAGCGTCAAGCCAAAACGTATTGTTTGGTGATCAGTGCGCGGGGACCAAACGAACGAGAAATGAAAGCGGTCGAAGAAATCGTGCCGGAGATTAAAGCCAAGTATGGGCTTGATATCTGTGCGTGCTTGGGGCTGTTAACGGCCGAGCAAGCCAAGCGATTGAAGGCCTGTGGCGTCGATCGTGTCAATCACAATCTGAATACCAGCGAAGAGTACTACGCAAAGATTTGCACGACTCATACCCACGCCGATCGTGTCCGCACCTTGCATCATGTTCGCGACGCTGGTTTAGAAGTTTGCAGCGGCGGGATCATCGGCATGGGTGAAACCCATGACGACGTGATCTCGATGGCGATGCAATTGCGGGAATTAAAGGCCGAATCGATTCCGATCAATTTCCTTAATTCGATCGATGGCACGCCGCTGCAAAAGACCACCGAGCTGACGCCACAGGATTGCTTGCGTGCGTTGGCGATGTTCCGATTGATCAATCCGACTAGCGAACTGCGGATCTCTGGGGGACGCGAACTGCATTTGCGGACCCTGCAGCCGCTGGGGCTGTATGCGGCCAACAGCATGTTTGTCGGCGACTACCTGACCACCAGCGGCCAACCGCCGGAGCAGGATTACCAGATTGTTCGCGACCTTGGGTTTGAAGTCACCGGAGCCGCCCCCTATCCACACGAAGAAGAGGCAATTTCGTTCGGAGTGATCGGGGCCAAAAGTGCTGGCGGTTGCGGCGGAAACGGATCGTGCGGCAGCGGCAATTGCGGCGGTTAAACCCGCACGCAAAACGGATACGCCTGCTCAGCGACCGTGCTTGATACGGTCGCCCAGCATGTTGTCCAAATCCGGCTCGGCATAGATCTTGGCAGCGGTCACGTTGAAATCATACGCGACGCGGCGAAACGTCACCGTTGCCGCTGCATCGTCGATGACGACATAGCAACTGCGGTTATCGTCATCGCGTGGTTGCCCAACGCTGCCGACGTTTACCATCACCTTTTCGTTGTTTAACTGAAAGCAGTGATTGCAGTCCTCAGGCGTCACAAACTCGCATCCGGTCGTGAACGCACCCGGTAAATGCGTGTGCCCCATGAAGCAATACTTCTGGACCTTTGAAAACAGCGACTCCATCTTCCGCGTGTCAAAAATATATTCGGGAAAAACATACTCGTTCGTCGGGTCGCGCGGCGATCCATGAACGAACAGGTGATCACCGTCGGCACGGCTGCGTGGCAGTTCGCCCAAGAAATCCCAACGGCGATTGATTTGTGTGGTGCCGCCGGGTCCTTGGTCCAAACGGTCGCGAGTCCAATAAATCGCCCGCAAGGCTACCGGATTGAAACCATCGGGATCGAACAAAGCCGCTTGGTCGTGATTGCCCAGAATGGTCCATTTCGCGCGACGAATCACCAGATCGAGGCATTCGCACGGATTGGGACCGTAACCAATGATGTCGCCCAAACAAACCAG
The DNA here is from genome assembly GCA_003506095.1 of Planctomycetaceae bacterium. GTDB lineage: Bacteria > Planctomycetota > Planctomycetia > Pirellulales > Pirellulaceae > UBA6163. The sequence continues at coordinate 13,963 of DNWZ01000147.1, forward strand.
TTCGTCGACCTTTTGATCGTCGATATCCGCTAGAACAGCCTGCAGGGCTTCCAGATTGCCGTGAATGTCGCTGATGACGGCTCGTTTCACTGGTTCAGACTCGGTGCGAAGATTGCGAGGAGGAAAATTATACCCGCCACAACCCGCCTGCCTCTGCGGGGTGGTGGACGTTAGCCACGTTTGCTGTTCAATAGTTTAACGCTATTTTCAAAACTCTAACACCCAATCAAAGCTGCAAACCGCTGGCTGGCTCGGATAATCTTGAACGATAGCACTGATTTGAACCACTCGATCGATCGACCCCAACAATCGCAACGATTGCGCGGATTGCTGGCGATCGAAACTGGCGGGCGTTGCGGATCGATCGCTTGGTATGTCGATGACCAGCTCAAACACTACATCCCGCTCGATCCGACCAAACGGACCGCCGTGACGCTCGCGGCGGCGATCGCCGAAGTAATCGGGCAATCGCGCCAAGATGGCGTCGCGGTCGAGGCAGTCGCGGTGAACGTCGGTCCCGGTTCGTTCACAGGGTTGCGGATCGGAGTCACCACCGCCAAGACGCTCGCCTATGCACTCGGTTGCCGACTGATCGCGGTCGATTCGCTCGCCTGTGCCGCCGGTGTCGCCTTTGTCCAGCATCCTGAAACAACCTCGGCCTGCGTCGCCCTGAACGCGTATCGCCAGCAATTGTTTGTCGCAACATGGCAGCGTGACGATTGGCAGCGTGCATTCGTAGACGATTCGCACGCGGCGGCCGATGAGGTCTGGGGCATGCAGCGGTTTCGCGACTTTGCGGTCGTCCCAAATCGACTCAACTTTTGCATCGCTTTGGACCCCTCGGCACTGCGTCAATTGCAATCGGACGATTCGGACAACGCGAATGTCGACGCAAAATCTATGGAATCCGTTGAAACGCTTGAAATGACGGCACAGGAAGTAGCGGCCTTTGCTTTGCGATTGGCTCAGCACGATCATTTCGTCGCGCCAATGAGCTGCAACCCGAACTACTTACGGGACAGTGCAGCCGAAGAGAAACTGCGTTAACCTATTGGTCGGTGTCGCATTGCTGGAATCCGATGCCGTTTGCGTGCCATACGCAAAACAGCGATAACACATCGCTCCGCGAGTGCCTATCCGAAATGGGGTCTGACCCTCTCGGGCGAGGCGAAATAACCCACGAAATCGACTCGCCTCCCCAAAAGGTCAGACCCCTTTTCGGATAGGCCATTACGAAAGCTTGACGAGAGTTCTGATGGACAGCCGTTTGCCCGATGCCGCCCGAATCCGAGAAAGTGTGATCGCCGTACCGCCTTTGGCGCTCAATTCCGACGGCGGATTCAATCGCGAAGAAAACGCTAAAATCATTCGCCATATCACTGCCGGCGGCGTTTCGCACCTGCTATACGGCGGCAACGCGCTGTTCTATCACATCCGGCCGAGTCGATTTGCCGAAGTTCTGGCGCTGTTGGCTGATTTGTCGGATGCCAAGACCAGCGTCGTGCCATCGGTCGGACCGGCTTACGGTTTGATGATGGACCAGGTCGAAGTGTTGGCTGATTTCGATTTTCCGACCGCGATGGTGCTGCCCCAACGCGACATCGCCGACGACGCGGGAATCGCCACGGGGATCCGCCATGCCGCCGAAAAACTCGGACGACCACTAGTCGTCTACATCAAGTTTGATCGGTGGCTCAAAGCCGATACGGTCAAGAAGTTGGAAGCCGATGGCGTGATCTCCTGGATCAAATATGCCGTGGTTCGCGATAACCCGTCGCACGACGATTACTTGCGCGAATTGTTGCAAGTGTTTCCTAAGGAGCGAATGGTCAGCGGGATCGGCGAACAGCCGGCGATCGAGCATTTGCACGAGTTCGGACTCGGTGGATTCACCAGCGGTTGCGTTTGCGTGTCGCCAGCGAAGAGCCAGCAAATGTTGCACGCGATCGTCGCCGGACGGTTGGATGAAGCAGAAGAGATTCGCAAATACTTCTTGCCATTGGAAGATTTGCGAAACGAAATCAATCCGATTCGCGTCTTGCATGAAGCGGTCGGATTGGCGGGAATCGCACAGACCGGACCACTGATGCCGCTGGTCAGCCCGTTGTCAGAGGCCGATCGTGCGCGGATTCTTGCGGCTGTGAACACGATGAAGGGTTCGCAAGCTGCGGCCGCTGCCTCCTAAGGCGGCAGTTTTTTTCCAGACCAAGCGATTCACGATGCCGATTCCCGATCGTCCGACGTTTGCGACTGCTGATCCCCGGTGGCAATGCCGGATCACCGACGACGGCAGTCCGACGCTTGTGCAAACGGCGACCGACGATTCGATGCACAGCGGTTGTGGGGCGTTGGCCGAAACGCGTCACGTTTACTTGCGGGGCAGCGGTGCAGAATCGCGGCTCGCCGCCGGTCAATCGACGCGAGTATTGGAACTCGGTTTCGGCACCGGGCTGGGATGGATGGTGACGGCCCAGGCGGCGATCGCGCATCAAACGCCGCTCTATTATCTGGCGCTCGAATCCGCCTTGCCGCCCGCCGCCGTGATTCGCCAACTCGACTGGCATCGTTTCATCGACAACCGTGCATTGGTCGACGCGACGATTCAGTGGTTCGCGGACGTCGAAGCGGCCTGTGAATCGCAAACAGCGATCCCAACACTGGTGTTCGGCAACTTGATATTAGAAGTATCGCTAGGCGATGCGGCCGATTGGTGTTGTGGCCCCCTGCATCATCCTTATAAGAATCCGGACCAACGGTTTGATGCGATTTACTTCGACCCATTCAGTCCCGAGTCGTCGCCACGACTTTGGCAATCCGACATCTTTGCTGCGATCCACGCGGTGACAAAACCCGATGGGCGATTGGCCAGTTATTGTGTCAATCGCCAAGTGCGTGATGCAATGAAAGCGGCCGGTTGGAATGTTGGAAAAACCGCTGGCCCGCCCGGTGGCAAGCGAGAAGTGTTGGTCGCTCGATACGAGTAACACCGATAATCAATCGCCGCGCAAGACGAAGAGCCTATTTGAAAGCCATTCGCCGTCGCGTTTTCAATCGACGTCAAGTTGAGATTCACTCGCGCTGGATTTCTTGCAAACGCTGCTCCAACTTGAGCCTCCTGTCGCCATCCCCGGCCCACTTCAGATCAACGTCATGACCGGCCGCCGCCGTTAAAATCAAATCTTGTAAAACCGCATTGGAAGTGATGCTATTCCTAGCGTCCCGCAATTCTTGAACTCAGCGATTAACAAAGGCCAACGTCTTGGTCAGACGACACAAATTGAATCCCCTTTTCGTTTGGTCTGCTCGAATAAAGCTTGGCAATCTGCGAAATTCGGGAGCTTTGTTAACGAGCGGCGATTGACGTAATCTTTATTGCGTATATGACCTGTATGGAAGTTTAGTCGTCCCTGACAACGGCTAATGGACGATTACCACTCGCTCACCGTTATTCACTTGGTTTGACATGCATTTTTTCAAGCGGGGACGATCCGCATTTACACTTGTTGAGCTCCTGGTTGTCATTGCCATCATCGGAGTGATGGTTGGTTTGCTTTTGCCTGCGGTGCAGGCAGCACGAGAAGCCGCGCGACGAATGTCGTGCAGCAACAACATGAAGCAGCTTGGGCTGGCCCTGCACAATTATCACGACACCTACAATCGATTCCCGATTGGCGTGTTCGCCCAACGGCTAAACCTTGGAGGTTCCGTGGGGCGCCCCGCTGGAATGTCGTGGATGCCCTCCTTGTTGCCATTCATCGAACAGGGCGCGTTGTATGACCAACTGCAGCCTTTCATGGTTTCACGCAATTCTGCTCAGTTTCCAAGCAATTTGTTTAATACTCGGATCCCCGCGCTGATGTGCCCGTCTGACCCCGCTAGTCCAAAGACTGGCGAACAGCATGGTGTTACGGATCCACCCCCAGATCGCAACAATGGATTCCATGGTAACTATCTTCTTTGCCACGGAAATACAGAAGTTACTGAGGCAAATTCCACTAATCTGAACGGAATGTTCTTTTATATGTCGCGAACGAGATTCGCAGATGTAATCGATGGAACCTCCAATACCGTCATGGGTGGAGAAATTTTATTGGTTGCAGAGTCCGCAGGACAGCGTGACTGGCGCGGGCGTTATTACCGCGCCGATCACTTGAGCAGCATTTTCAGTACCTTTTTGCCGCCCAACCCACCTGCGCCAGACAGGCTTCGGACGTGCGAAGCCACTAGCCCAGCTTTCATGCCTTGCGCTGCTAGCACGGATCCTCAGGTGCTTTTTGCGAGAAGCCGCCATCCAGGCGGAGCTCAGATATTGCTAGGTGATGCTAGGCTCTGTCTGAAAACGCTTA
>DNWZ01000282.1 GCA_003506095.1 Planctomycetaceae bacterium
GAATTTTCGATGGCCGGCTGTCGAACCCTTCGACAAAGTGGATCAAATCCGCTTGATCCGCGTGTGCGGAGTAGCCCGATAGTTGGTGGATTGCGGCACGGATTTCGAACCGCTTGCCATCCAGTTGGACCCACTCACCCTTGTTTTGGATATAGTGTCCAGGAGTTCCGTAGGCCTGGTAGCCCACAAAAATGATGTCGGTTTCAGGCTTGCCAATGAAGTGTTTCAGATAATTGACAACGCGTCCGCCACTGCACATTCCCGAACCGGCGATCACGACAGCAGGCAATTCATGACGAGCGATGTGCTTAATCGTGTCCATGTGTTCGTCGTGGTTGTTGACCGTCGTCAGGTTTTCAAACACCAGCGGTTGTTCATCGATTTTCAGTACCGCTTGGGCCTCGTCACCCCAAAAACGAGACATGCTTGTGTAGACATCGGTAAATCGTGTCGCTAGCGGAGAGTCGACGATCACATCCACCTTGCGAAGCAGCGAACAGGATTGTCGCGACTCGTAGTGTTTAAAAATCTTGTTCAGTTCAAACAAGAGATCTTGAGTGCGGCCGAGGCTGAATGCGGGGATAATCGTCACTCCGCCGTTTGTTAACGTGCGACAGATCACATCTTCGAGTCGCGCGATTCGATCATCGACCGACGGATGGAGACGGTTTCCGTACGTGCTTTCCAATACCAACAGATCGGCTCGCGGCGGACTGGTCGGCGGGTTTAAAAGCGGCGCGTTGCTGGCCCCCAAATCGCCCGAAAACACAGCGATTCTGCCATCGGCCAATTCGACCTCGAAAATCGTCGAACCGAGCACATGTCCCGCTGGTCGCAAGCGAATCTTGACACCACTGCTGATCGGAAACCATTCGTGGTAACGGAGCGGACGCAGCAGACGAGATACCTTCTTTAAAAAGTCGGCGATCAAGCGGCGGCTTTGGGTAAACCCAATCCGCAGCGAATCTTCCATTACCAGCGGCAGCAATTCGGCGGTCGGACGACTGCAGTAAATGGGGTGGTCGAAACCGGCGGCCAGCAAATAAGGAACCCGGCCAACATGGTCGATGTGAACGTGAGTCATCAGCATCGCCATGATTCCCGAAAGCGGGAAATCAATCTCGGGATTCGGATGACGGGCCGCGTCGCGACCCTGAAACGTGCCACAATCGACCAACAGACTTCGTTGGTCATCGACAAACAATTGGTGGCAGGAACCGGTAACGCCATGGCGGGCGCCGTGGTGGATCAATTTCATTGCGGACAAGCATCGGAGGAATAGGGCGATCCGGGACAGCCATAGCGTACCACTTCACCGCTGATCGCAAATCACCCCGCACTCTCCCGCTTGCCTGCGCAGCAAACGACCGCTGCTCCAATGGGCCACAATCTGCAAATGAACGCTCAACAAAACGTGATCCCCAAATCGCTCGCCGGATGGGTGGCGGTGCATGCAGAATCTTCGAGTCGCGAATCAATGCGGTGCACCGTGCCGGCGTTGCAGCCGGTTTTCTTTTCCAGCGGCGACAATTCCCCTCGCACCACTCGCACGTGATTGGGCGCCTCGATTGCCAACGTCACTCGATTTCCGGCAATCTTGTTCACGATCAACACGATGTCGTCGCCAATCACCAATCGCTCGCCCAACTTTCGGCTTAATACCAACATGTTTGCTATCTCCCTGCAAAGGTATTTGTCGTAAAAACTGAAATGAGAACACTGAGCTGGACCGGAAACGCATTTCGCGTGCCAACCAAGTGTCCTGACCGTGGGGAACGAATCCTGAAACACCGAAATTCAGAGCAATTTGCCGAGAAAGTCGACAATCCATTTTCCCAAAAAAGGCGATCAACATCCGTTCCAATCGACTTGCAGACCACCTTCCAAGCTTTTCACCGGAGGTTGCCTTGAACTGTTTTGAAGCCGGGTTTCTCAATCTGAGAATCGCCACGGCTTCATCACTGATCTGGAAGAAGTATCGATGAGGGTTGTGACACGTCTGGTCACTCAAACAGGCAAAATTGAAAATTGCCAAAAAGAAATGTTTGCTTGCAATTCACGGGGATTGCTGGCTCTTGGACGCCCCTTTGTCGTTTCTGGGCTGAAGCGATCGAAGTTGCCGCCCGAAGGCGCAACGGCTGGATTGGGTCAACAGCCCGCTGGTCTCAGTCGTTATCAGCCCGCAGGACGCTGACAAACGCCTTTTGCGGGATGTTGACGCTGCCAAATTGCTTCATCTTGGCCTTCCCTTTCTTTTGCTTCTCCAGCAGTTTATTTTTTCGCGTGACGTCACCGCCGTACAGTTTCGCTGTGACGTCTTTGCGGTACGGCTGGATCGTTGCTCGGGCGATGATCGTACCGCCGATCGCACCCTGAATCGGGATTTTGAATTGGTGGCGCGGAATCGCTTCGGCCAATTGTTCGCAGTAGTGCAGCGCTCGGGTTCGCGATTTGTCGCGGTGCACCAGATAGGAAAGCGCGTCGACCGGTTCCTTGTTCACCAAGATATCGACTTTGACAATGTCGGTTTGTCGGTACTCGATCTGCTCGTAATCAAATGACCCATACCCGCGCGTGATCATTTTCAGCTTGCCATAAAAATCGAATAAAACTTCGCCCAGCGGCATTTCACTGGTGACTTCGACACGGCCGGCTGACAGGTAGTTCATCGTCTGGCTTTCCGAACGATGTTCTCTGCATAAATCCATGACCGGACCGACATACCCTTCGGGAATCAGGATCGACGCGCGGATATAAGGTTCGGTCGTGGCCTGGATCACCGATGGATCAGGCCAATAGCTGGGATTGTCGACATCGATCGTCGTTCCATCCTTGAGTTCAAGTTTATACTTTACTGACGGAGCCGAGATTACCAATCCGAGATCAAACTCACGCTGCAACCGTTCTTGAATGACGTCAAGATGCAATAGCCCGAGAAAGCCGCAGCGAAAACCGAAGCCGAGTGCCGCAGAGCTGTCTTTCTCAAAAGTCAACGCCGCATCGTTGATCGCTAGCTTCTCCAGCGCCTTGGTCAAGTCCTGATACTCATCGGTGCTCATCGGATAGATCGATGAAAAGACAACTTGCCTCGCCTTCTTATAACCCGGGATCGGATCGGTCGCTTGACGCGAAAGCAGGGTTAAAGTGTCGCCGATTTCGATATCTTGAACACTCTTAACACCAGCGACGATGTACCCGACTTCACCAACACTCAATTGTTGTTTGGGGGTTAGTTTCAATTGGTTGTAACCGAGTTCGTCGACCTTATAATCTCGGCCGGCGTGCATGAAGTGAATCGTATCACCGGTTTTTAATGTCCCTTGCATTACGCGCACCTGAAGGATGACACCACGGTAGGTGTCAAAGTGTGCGTCAAAGACAAGAGCCTTCAGCGGCGCGTTGGGGTCACCTTGAGGAGGTGGCAGATGGGCGACAATTCCGGCGAGCAATTCGTCGATACCGATTCCGTTTTTTGCGGATACCGGAATCGCGGCAAACGGGTCGAGGCCTAAGTCCGCATCGATTTCCTCTCGCACCCGATCGACATCAGCGGCGGGTAAATCAATTTTGTTGATCACCGGCAAAAGCGTCAGGTCGTACTCCAGCGCCAAATAAAGGTTTGCCACCGTTTGGGCTTCAACCCCCTGCGAAGCGTCGACAACGATCAAAGCCCCCTCGCAAGCCATCAGCGAACGCCGGACTTCGTGTGAAAAGTCGACGTGGCCAGGTGTATCGATCAGGTTCAGCAGATATTCGTCGCCGTCTGGGGCACGGTACGCCAAGGTGACCGAGTTGCTTTTGATCGTGATGCCGCGCTCTCTTTCAATGTCCATCGAATCGAGCAATTGATCGTGAAACTCGCGCTGGCTCACACCGCCACAGGCTTGAATCAGCCGATCNNTACCGTGATCGATGTGGGCAATGATGCAAAAGTTCCGGATATGTTTCATGGATGAAAGCTTGGGTCAAAGATTCTGCGATTGCGATTACGCTTCATCGTAGTACGCTCGGCAAAATTCCGACAGGGACAGCCCCACCTAGCCGGCGTCGCTGTGGAAGGTCGTTGAAGTTACGATGCGGCGGAGAATTCGAATCGAAACCTTCCTGGAACACTGGGAAATGCATAGAGATCTATGAGCGAACTCGTTTCATTGCAACTGACATCTACCCAGTGGATGCTGCTGATGCTCGGTGCGACCGGAGTCGGTGTTTCGAAAAGCGGCTTGGCGGGCGTCAGCATGTTGCACGTGCTGGTGTTTGCTTTCGTCTTCGGTGCTCGCACATCGACCGGAGTGCTCTTGCCGCTGTTGATTATTGGCGACATTTGTGCGGTCTGGCTGCTTGGCCGCGATGTCGTGTGGGATTATGTCCGGCGGTTGCTGGTGCCCGCACTTTTCGGCATCGTGATCGGCTGGCTGCTGCTGGACCGATTGGACGAACCGACATTTCGACCGCTGATCGGCAACATCATTCTTTTGCTCAGCATTGGCCAATTGGTCCGAATGTGGCGCGGCGACTTGTTCGCAAACGTGCCGCATTCGGCTTGGTTCGTTTGGATGATGGGCGTGTTGACCGGAATCACAACCATGCTGGCCAACGCTGCAGGGCCAGTCGTTGCACTCTACCTGCTGGCGATCGCACTGCCCAAAACACCGTTGATTGCCACCGCAGCTTGGTTTTTCCTGATCCTTAACTGCTGTAAAGTCCCGCTCAGCATGAACCTTGGGCTGATCGATTCGTCGACCCTGCTGCTGAATATCACACTGGCCCCCTGTGTCGTCTTGGGGCTGGTTTTGGGAAGGTGGATCGTTAAGCGAATCCCACAACGTACGTTTGACACGTTGCTGTTGGCCTTTACCGTCACCGCCGCGATGCGGCTGGTCGGTTATTGGTGAGCGTTCACGCTCGGTACCAGAAAACAAAAAAGCCGCCGAAAGAAATCTTTCGGCGGCTTTTTTTCAGCGGAGGACACGGGGCTCGAACCCGCAACCCATTACTGGGCAACTGATTTCGAATCAGCCTGCTAGCCATTCGCTTATCCTCCAAGTGCCCATTTATAATCGCCGGACCGGCGTTTCGCGTCAAGGCGGGCGGAGTGGTTAAAAAACCACAGGTCGGTTCAATTCCGGCGCGATTGTCAGGGTGAGCGGCTGGCGCCTTTGCGATTGCGTTCCCTGAGCATCCCACTGGGCGACCAATTGCTCGACCGAGTCGTCGTGAGCGATCGCGGTTTCAATCAAATCACGCTGGGGATGCTCTGCGTCGACAACCAGTGTCCCTTGAGCAGAAACGGCAAACGAAACAGAAGCGGCTAACTCGACCCCCGCTCCGCTCAATAAGTTTTTGATTCTGTCAACCAGCTGCTCGACGAGCGAAGGCGGTTCAACATCGGCAACCGGTTCACTTTGGCCGGCAAAAATTTGCTCAAATGTCGGCTTGGCACCAGCGACCAACTGCCCGGCCGCGGCACCCACTGCACGCGTTAATGCGCCGGTCAGGGAAACCGCTGTCCGAGCTGCAGCGATATGGGCAGGTCCGATAGACAATCCGGTTGCTCACTTTCGGGTCATCGTGACCCGTAGCGGTTAAGGTGAAAGCGGGTCTCAGCCGTGCTTATGTTCGACCAAGAAGTAAAACTCTTTGAACCACTTTTCCCAGCGTACCGCTTCCTCGTGCGTTTCGGGTTTGATTTGACGCCACTCGGGGCAGCGATATTTCACGTCGATATGGCCATTGTGGTCCGCTTTCTCAACTTCACAGCCGAGTTTTTTAAGCGTATCGGCGATTTTTTCAGCCTTCGCAGTATCGTGCAAATGCTTTCGCTTCCAGTCTGGCAGTCGATAGCGAACGATTTCTTCAGCCGATACGGTCACACTTGAAATCATTGGCGAAGCCACCGCCAACACAAGCAGCATCAAAAAGGGGCGAAACATTTCGGCAAACACCTTGAAATTGGAACTCGAAAAAGGGCTTCACGTTTTCAAAAACCCTGCAACCCTTGAGTAACAAATCAAGCTGACGAAGTCCAGACCGCGCAAACCGTGGCGTGCGACGCCCCCACAGACCGCATGGACTGCCCAAATGGATCGGCAATTCGGGATGTTGGCAATTCGGGTGACCGGCTGTGCGGGGCGACCGCCAGTGCGGGGTGACAAATTGCAGGGCGCGCCGGCAGATTGTGCGAAAGTGACCCGATCCAAAAGCGAAACGTTGTAGAATGGGGCGCAAGAAGATCATGCAAAGGCAGGAGCGACGGAGTATCGATGTTACCTTTTGAGTTTTTAGGGCCTTATCGCATCAGTGAATCGATTGGACGCGGCGGCATGGGGACCGTTTATCGCGGCGTCCATGAGAAATCCGGTCAAGCCGTTGCTGTCAAATTGATCGGCCATTCGGTTGCCGACGACCAACGGTTCAGACGCAGATTTGCGGGCGAAATTGAAACGCTCAAGAGGCTTAAACACCCCAACATCGTGTCCTTGATCGGCTATGGCGAACAAGCTGGCCAGCTGTTTTATTCCATGGAGCTTGTCCACGGTGAAAGCCTGCAACAGCTTCTGCGGCGAGAAAAGCGTTTGCCATGGCCACCTGTCTTGGACATGGCGATCGAGATTTGTGCGGCGTTGAAGCATGCACACGACTTCGGCGTCGTTCACCGTGACCTCAAACCGGCCAATCTGCTGATTACCGAATCGGGCAGCGTGAAACTAGTCGATTTCGGTATCGCCAAGCTGTTTGGCAATAACGATCAAACTGCGGCAGGTTCCGTGCTGGGAACCGCTGATTTCATGGCTCCGGAACAAGCCGGCGACGGTGCGATTTCGCCCCGCACCGACCTCTACGCGCTGGGCAACTTGATGTATGCCTGCTTCGCTGGCCGACCACCTTTTGCCGGGCGCACGTTGACCAAGGTGATCGAATCGCTGCGCCAAGAAGCCCCGGCACGCATCGATTTGATCAATCCGGAGTTGCCGACAGAGATCGTCGAACTGATCCACGACTTGCTTCAAAAGCGTCCCGAAGACCGACCACCGACAGCCCTCGCGGTGATGACTCGAATGAAAGCGATTCGC
>DNWZ01000479.1 GCA_003506095.1 Planctomycetaceae bacterium
TGCGTCGTCGAAAACTCGGGCGAACCATACCCGGGGCCATAGCGGTAATTCCAAACTTGTGCGAAACACTGCTTGGCGTCGGTCGCCACGGCAGGATCAAGCGGCAAAGCAAACTCGATACGAATGCCGTTTTGGTGGACATGAAATCGGGTGGGAATCTGCAGCGGCTTTGCTGTGTACCTGACTCGATGCAAGCAACCATCGTTGATCGCATAATTGCCCCAACCTGCTGCGCCGGCGACATACAGTTGGCCGTCATGAGCATTGAACCGCCCTCGATGAACGCCTGATAAGAAGTCGCCTTTGAGTGGAACGATCGCGCCTTGCGATTGACCGTCGACTGAATCTTGCAAGACAAGAAAATGGGACGCGGAACCGTAAGATAAATGCAACAATTGATTGCTCAGCGGTCCCCAATCTTTGCTTTCCACGAAAACTTGGCCGCCACTAGAATTGTCCAGTTGGCGTGGCAGATAAACCATCGGCAAATCAGGCGCTTTGCCGTCGCGCGGGCCGGGGTAGCCGAAAAAAGGTGGCTTATCGGCGGTCGGATCGACCAGCGAAATCATCGAGGACGGTGTCCAGTTCCCTTCGGAACTCGGGACGGTAATTCGCCCGTCGGGCAACAGACCGAGTCCGTCAGGGTTGCGAAATCCGGTCGCCAGAACCCGTGCGCTTTTGCCATCAGCGGAAATTTGTAACAATCCTTCATTGCCCGAAGCGGTGTAAAAATTGCCCTGCGTGTCGCGTTCCAAACCACAAATGTAATCGTGGCCAGATGGCGACGTTTTCATTGCGGACGAAAAGCATTCATAGAAGTCCGCTTCGCCGTCATCGTTCAAATCGTGCAAGCGGGTGATCTGGTCACGCCCGAGAACAAATATGCCATCGGCATCGATCACCATTCCCAAGGCGTCGTGTAATCCTGACGCGAATCGTTTCCAGGTTGCAGTGGTCGATGGATATTGGAACCCGCTGGCTCGCCATACATCCCCTTGAACCGAACAGACATAAAGATTGCCGCTGGAGTCGAATGCGATTCCGCCAAGGTATAAGACGGACTTCCAAGGATTCTGCTTGGGCAGTTCGATATGATCGATCTCATAAGCCGAATCGGTTTGCGATAGCGTGAAGTTTGTCTGAATCGTTTCCTTCCAATTCGCCGGTCCGCCCTGGGCGATCGACTTTAAAGGATGCGATTGCAGCGGGGCGATTTGTCGGCTGAACTTTTCGTCAACGATCGTCGGTACGTCAAGCAGGTCTTCTCCATCGTGCTTGTAGAAGAATGCGACTTGATCACCATGGCGAAAGAAACCACGATACTGAGTCGTATCGTTGGGTATGAAATTGTTTTCGCGCGATGTGACTTCGTTGGGTTGCGGATTGCCGTCGATCATCACTCCGTTGATCAATCCGCTGCGAACTTCAGAAAACTTGATAAAGCCGCCCGTCCATGCGAGTTCGTATTGAAACGATTCGGGGTTCAGGCAGACTGACCACGCGTTGTCGCCGCCCAGATGCACGCAAACGCCTCGCGGGATCGTTTTGCCAGCACCACGAACGACGCCGGCTTGCAGCGACCCTGTATCGCTGAGGTTTCGCCGGTTATCGGCCCATGTTTTGTCGTCTTGATTACCCCAGTGGCCATAGGCGTCGCCGTCCAGCGATGGTGCTTGGGCCAACAACGGCGGGATGTAAGATTGACCGCGAAAGTAAGCGGCCTGTTTGGCATAAAAGTCATAGATTCGGTCGCGATTGATATGCGCTTGCCAGTTCGGCCAATCGGCGATGTTGATCGGTTCGCGATTGAGCGGGAATGTCGCTGGGCCGCTGAGGTGTGCTCGCGCACGGGCAATCGCTGCGTCCAGTTTTTCGCTCGGCATCACATCATCACGTCCCAACGATAGCATCAATGCGATCAAGTCGGCGCGCTGCTGGGGCGACATCGCCGCAGTCAATCCGTCAGGCATCAACGATCCGACCACTTGGTCGTCTTCGATATCGTCAGACAAGATTTCATGAATGGTTTCGGTTGCCGGGTCACGAATGACAAGAGCCGTTTGGCTGCGGCTGACTTCGTAACCACGAATCACTTGGCCATCGGTTCGCAAGACAGCGACCGCCTTATATTCGACGGGCACGGTTCGCTGGGGCCAGTAGATCGCTTCGACGATTTCCGCTGGCTTTCGTTTGGTCGCCAAACCACCCAGTTCGGGACCGACGTTGCCACCGTGGCGTCCGATGCGATGGCAATTGATGCAGGCAAAGTTTGCTGAAGCGAAAACCGAAACGCCGCGAGTCGCATCGCCATGCTGTTTGGCTTGGGCCAAGATTTGGTCGATGACTTCGGCGGAATACTGCGACGTATCGATCGTGCTGGCGATCGTTTTCAAGCATTCGTTTAAACCATCAAGGTTTTTTCGCAAACGGGTTTCAGCGTTTTCTTGTGTGTGATTCAGAATACCGATCGGCCCTTGATAGCCGCTGGCGATGATCGTTTTGATAAGATCGGTTTCAAGGTCGCCGTCGCCGATTGGAAGAATCTTTTTGCCCGTCTTGTCGCCTGCCTTCACCATTCCATTCAGGTTCAAGCAATCGAGGTAGGGCATCATAGCTTTTAAGAGCTCGGGGAAACGATCGAGGTGATCGTGGCCATGATGCATGTTGTAGACGATGCCGACATTCGGCCGATTGAGTGCCTTGATGACTTCGATTTGATTTTCGGGTTCACCAAACCATCCGCCGTGGTTGTATAACGAAACACGGCAGCCGATTTCGGCCGCAGCGTCAGCGATTGTCGCGATCCGAGCGGCCTCGGCCCGCACGCGTTCGGCTTGTTCTTGCGGAGTGTTCGTGGGTGCGCCGCCGCCGGTTACCCAGAGCTGTGTTTTGATGTCGTGTCGCTTCAGCACGTCGAGAATCAATCGTGCCTCGTCCGTCATGCTGGTCGGGAACCACCAAGCCGTCAGCTCGATGCCATGCTTTTTGATCGCCTTCATTTCGTCGTCAAACGTCGGAATGTGATGGGCGCGATAATCGTAGGCGTATCGCTTCAGCCCGAGGCGAACGAGCATCTCGGCCCGCTCGGTAGGCGTTCGGTCGCGGTCGTCAAACGGGACGATGCACCAGGCGACCAGGTTGTCGATAGCGAAAGGGTCGACGACTTTCGGCTTGGCCGCAGTGTCGTCAGTTTGAGCCCTAGTGTGTCGTGTTGCAAAAGGCGATAGCGCCGCGAAAGAGACACAGAACGCGAAGACAAGTCTGCGTAAGCTGGTGGATTGCATGGAAGGATGAATGAGTAGGGGGTGCCATTCAGTGGCAAGGCGGGATGGTTGCTAGGATAGCGGCAATCGGGAGATCGAGCAAGAAATTGCCGAATGATTGTGGTTACCAACCCGCTGCAGAAACGAAAAAAACTGCGGGATCCAAGACCCCGCAGTTTTTCTGTGAATCAGTTTTCGGCGTGCGCCGAGTGCGACTACTGGGCTCGCACGATCGCGGTCAAAGTCGCGGTCGACGTCGCGGCCATCCCGCCCGATGTCTTGACGATCACGGGGCTGGAGATTTGGCCGGCCGCGTCGCCGTTTGGTGCGAATCGAACGTTCACGATATGAGTCGTCTTCGCTTCGGTGACCGGGTCAAACGTGACCTCCCACCCCTTCGCGTCGATCGAATCGATCACGAAAGCTTCTTTGCCGCGGATAACCAGTTTCTTTTCGATCGTTTCGCCAGGTTTGACTGAACCACCGGCGATCGATTGTGGCGAAATCGTTAATTCGCTTTCCAATTCGCCGCTGATCAGGAACGGAACACGTGGGCGTGTGCGGTCGTTAGTAACCACAACCAATTCGTCGCGAAAGGCCCCGGCCGGTGCGTCGGGGGCAAGATTAACCGTCAACAAGTAAACCGAGCTTTGTCCGTTACGCGATTCCTGTTTCACTTCAACAGAAACCCATGGCTTGGTGGTCAATACATCGACAACCGCCCAATCGCTGCG
>DNWZ01000622.1 GCA_003506095.1 Planctomycetaceae bacterium
GCCGCGCCCAAATAGACCAATGTTCCGACAAGCCCACTCAACCGAATTTTCGCCAGCAACTCGTCGACGAAATCGCCGCCAATTCGCCCCTCCCGATTCACCATCAATCCAACCGCTTGCAAGAGCAGAAATAATGCGGCGATTCCGGTTGCCGCGAACGCCACGGCTTGGCATGCGCCGCCAGCGGCAGAAACCACGAACAACGCAGGGTCGGATTGAAGCGTCGCGTCAAACTGATAAATGCGACTAGACACTTCATTCATGATTTCTCGGAACGCATCCCCATTCCCGCTGATGACATCTTCGAGGCCGGAGTTGATTTCTGGCAGTTTCTCAGCAAGGCTATCAAGGCAAATCTCAATAGCTGAGGCGTTCGTCGGTCGGCTTGTTGTGAGATAGTCGGCGGGAAAGGATGTTGCCAGGGTACTTGGCGCCGAGCCGAAGAAAGACGTGACCAGGTACTTTGCCAGCATGAGTGGACTAAATCGGTCATATCGGACATCAAGAAGTCGTGAATCTACGTCTCCAGCGCCGATATCAATCCATCGCCAAATTCGGTCTTCATGCTCGACTCCGAATCGAACTCGGACATCGTAATTGGGTCCGACACCCGTTCGGACGATTTCACAAACAGCAAGTATGTCTTGGGCACGAAGTGACTCGCTTTCCGTACCAAGAGTGCCGTTGGCGCCTTTATAAATCCAACCGCGACAGAGTAGACTTTCATTACCCCCGCTGATTGATTCGGTCGAAGCGTGAGGCAATTTCATCGCAGCGCCCTTGGTTTCCCAACGAAGCGCGAACGCGTCGTTAATTTTGGTTTCTGTGAATCGGGCTGGTTGCTTGCTCGCTACATCAAGTGAACTGCTGAACGAAGACAAGGCACAGGCTCGCGTCAACTTGGATTGTGCGTAGAGCCCAATGTAGGATCCAATCGTCGCAACGAAAAACAGTGCCAGTAGGTTTTCACGGGCCACCCATTGCAAAATCCCGATTATCAACCGTTTCAGCTTACATACCATTCCAACGATGGCAAATCGCAAGTAGTTCATTGGATTGACAACGACCATGGCGATACAAACAAGGCTCGTGATGCTACGTAGGGGTGCTTGCTTGGATTTAAACATATCGATCCTATCTATCTTGGGTTTGACGTGATTGATTGATACGAGGGTAGGCAGGCCACCAGACGAGTCCGGTGGCCTGTTAAGAATGTCGAGTCTTAGTCGACGATGATCAGTGCGGGATCATTGGCCGGCTGCGACAAATGTAGTAACGTGTCGCCGTTGGGGTTAACGATTCGCAACGTGGGCTGACCGTCCTGCATCAAGAACTCAACTGAGTTTTCCGGGTTCATGAGGCCCTCGATGCGCTGCAGGTCGATGTCCTTGGGCAACAGAAAATCAAATTTACTGCCGTCAGGCAAATAAGCTTCGAGCGACGAAGCATTGCCATCAGCACCACCAGTAGCCAGTCGCGTGAACGCACCGCGGACGACTTCGAGATCCTCGGCGACGCCAACGACCAAGTCGGACGAGATGGCACCGGTCTCGGCCGCTGCAAGTGCTTTCAGCAAGAACAGCAACCGCCGAACAATAACCTCAAGGATTTTTTTGAACTTGTCCGCATCGGGAAGGTCACTGTCGATAATCGCAAGGATTCGATTAACATCCGTCGCCACTGATGGGTTGCCAACTGCGGCTATCGCCAACGTCACGGCGTCACGGGCCTTTTGGGCGTTGGTGTATCGCTGCTGGACCGTCACGATCTGCTCGATGATCGCTGGCTTTTCAGCGGCGGCCTTCGCGACAGCATCTTCGTCACCGGCCAGCAAGGCGCTGACGACTGGTTGTGGCAATTGTTCCATGGCATCTTTGTAACCTGCCGCCGCTTCAAGGTACGCTTCGATCGACGTCTCGAGCTGAGCGCGTTGATCTTCGTCTGGGATGCTGGAAAGCAACTCAACCAGACCGGGCAACTGCTCGCCCAGCAGATTTGACGTGCCACTCTCGACCAGAGCACTGTCTCGATCATCGTACGCAGCAGGTGCGACGTCGATCTGCGGCATCACCGCTTCGGCTTGGTCGCCTGCGGCTTTCGAAATCAGTCCAAACTTCGCGACACAGAACGTTACTGTCACCAACGCAACAACGCCTGCCAAAATTAGGGGAACAGGTTTCATCAATGGGAGCCTTCGAAAGGAGTGATTGGTAAGGACGCGACATCATTTTTTGGCTGTTCGGCGAATACAATGTCGGCGACCTCGTTAACGTCACGCCGAGGATTTTTTTTCTCAGCGATGATTGCAACTATCGCGGTTCGAAGGCGAATGGGCGATTCCCACGCGCGCAACAACCGGTTCATCTATCCATGGGCCGCTCGTGTGGCTTCAAGAGCGCCCCGTCATTGGTCTATTCAGCTTCGTCGTATGACGAAGGTTTTCCAATCATCCTGGGGAGGATGTAGGTGATTGACTCAACTGAGCGGACGCACAACGAGCTAATAAGGGTGGTCCAGAACGCCTGCCCAGCCAACGAAGTCATTTGCGAGGTAGAGAGTGCATTCCTCACAGCATCTGGGCTTACCGATACGCATGAGAGTGG
>DNWZ01000201.1 GCA_003506095.1 Planctomycetaceae bacterium
GCCGAAAACCTGTTCTCGTACATTCAGAGCTTCTCCGAAGCCGTACGCGATATCTTCGAGTGCTTCGAGTTCCACACGCAGGTCGAGCGGTTGCAGCGAGCCGGGCTGCTGTATCTGGTCACCGAAAAGTTCGTCAACATCGACCTGCATCCTGATGTCGTCGACAACTCGGACATGGGGTCGGTTTTTGAGGAACTGATTCGCCGGTTCGCCGAAATCAGCAACGAGACCGCCGGGGAACACTTCACGCCCGGCGAAGTGATCATGTTGATGGTCAACCTGTTGTTCATCGAAGACGACGAGGCGCTGACCAAACCTGGGATCGTCCGTTCGCTGTACGATCCGACGGCCGGGACCGGGCGGATGTTGTCGATGTCGACCAAACATCTGGAAAGCCAGAATCCCGACGCCAGGCTGGTTGTCTACGGCCAGGAACTCAATCGCGAGTCGTATGCGATCTGCAAGGCTGACATGCTGATCAAGGGCCAGGATGTCCAGAACATCATTCTTGGCAATACCCTTTCGGACGATGGGTTGGCAGGCCAGCGTTTTGATTACAGCCTCAGCAATCCGCCGTTCGGCGTTGAATGGAAGAAGATTCAAAAGACGATCACCAAGGAACACGAGCAGGACGGGTTTAACGGTCGGTTTGGCCCCGGACTGCCGCGAGTCAGCGATGGGTCGCTGCTGTTCCTGATGCACCTGATATCGAAGATGCGACCGACGAAGGACGGTGGAGGTCGGTTTGGCATCGTCCTGAACGGTTCGCCACTGTTCACGGGGAACGCCGGCAGCGGCGAAAGCGAGATTCGACGTTATGTACTAGAGAACGATCTGCTGGAGGCGATCATCGGCTTGCCGACCGACATGTTCTACAACACTGGGATCAGCACCTACGTTTGGATCGTCACCAATCGGAAGCCTACAAATCGCAAGGGTAAGGTGCAGTTGATTGATGCGAGTGCGATGTGGCAGAAGATGCGCAAAAGCCTCGGCAGCAAACGGAAGGAATTGAGCGCCGAGCATATCGAAGAGATCACCAAGATCTTTGGTGACGCGAAAGAGCTGTACGTCGATCCCGAAACTGGGAAGAAGGTCGGTGCCAAAGCGCGAGCCGAAGGGAAGGTGGTCACACCGATCAGCCGCATCTTCAAGAACGAGGATTTTGGTTACCAGACGATCACGGTCGAACGTCCCGAGCGCGACGCGAAAGGAAGCATCGTCAAGGAATCCAAAGGGAAGCGGAAGGGCGAACCCAAGCCAGATAGCAGTCTTCGCGATACGGAGAACGTGCCGCTGAGCGAGGACATTGAAACCTACTTCCAGCGTGAAGTCTTACCGCACGTTCCCGACGCTTGGATCGACCATGAGAAGACCAAGGTCGGTTACGAGATTCCGTTCAACCGGCATTTCTATGTGTTCAAACCGCCAAGAGAACTCGCGGAGATCGACACAGAGTTGAAGGGCGTGACGGACCGAATCGTGCGGATGATTGGAGAGCTATCGCAATGAGTTTTCCAAGGTACGAGGAGTACAAGGACAGTGGCGTTGAGTGGCTTGGCGAACTGCCGAGTCATTGGGAAGCACTTCCAAACAAGGTCGCATTCCGTCAAGTCAAGGCCGAGGTCGGAGACGCATGGAGCGACACGCAACTGCTTTCACTGACCCTTAGAGGCGTCGTGAATCGCGACATCGATTCGGGCGATGGCAAGTATCCCGCCGATTTCGGCAACTACCAAATTGTCGAACCGCAGGATCTGGTGATGTGCCTGTTCGACATGGACGAAACGCCTCGAACCGTTGGGCTCAGCGGCAGTCGAGGTATGATCACGAGTGCTTACGACGTGTTTCGATGCAATCCGGATGTAGATCCTGCCTACGTGTGCTATTTCTACCGCCACGTTGATTCACACAAAGGACTCCGTCCGTTCTATACCGGATTGCGAAAGACCGTTCGCACGCCGACATTTCTGTCGATCAAAATGCCCATCCCGCCACTCGGCGAGCAGAAATCGATCGCGTCGTTCCTAAACCGGGAGACGTCGAAGATCGACGCCTTGGTTGCGGAGCAGCGGCGGTTGATTGAGTTGCTGAAGGAAAAGCGGCAGGCGGTCATCAGTCACGCGGTCACCAAAGGCCTCGACCCCAACGTCAGAATGAAACCCAGCGGCATCGAATGGCTAGGCGATGTGCCGGAAAATTGGCAGATGAAGCGGTTGAAACATATCTCTCCGTTTATTTCGGTTGGAATCGTCGTTAACCCCAGTAGCTACATCAGCGAAAACCCCGACGACTTGCCATTCATATATGGAGGCGACATACGTGAAGGCATTATTGATTGGCCGAACTCACGCCGAATCAGTGCTAGCGATAGTGCATTGCAAGAAAAGACCCGCTTACAAACCGATGACATACTCGTCGTTCGAGTGGGCGCTCCGGGAGTAGCAGCTGTGGTGCCAAAAGCATGCGAAGGCGGTAATTGTGCCTCAGTTATGTTAGTCCGCAAGGGCAGCTTTAACTCGCAGTGGCTGTGTTACGTGATGAATACTCCTGTCGTCCGATTTCAAGTTGAAGTGGTCGAATACGGGGCTGCGCAAAAACAGTTCAACATCGCACATGCTGTAGATTTTTGGGCTCCAGTGTCAGGGCGATCAGAACAAGATCGCATTGCATCACACTTGGACAAACGAATTGGCGAGTTGAACCAATTGCAAATCGAAGCCGACCGCGCCATCACCCTTCTCCAAGAACGCCGCACCGCCCTCATCTCCGCTGCCG
>DNWZ01000795.1:0-26479 GCA_003506095.1 Planctomycetaceae bacterium
GGCACCAAGGCCAGCAGCGGCCCGATGTTGGGGATGAACGTGAACAGCGCCGCAAGCACGCCCAGCGTTCCGTACATCGGCACCTCCAGAAACCACATTCCGATCGCGGTCAGCACGCCGACAAACGCCATCGACATCAATCGCCCAAGGATCCAGCGACGCACGGCCGACCCGAGCTGGGCGATCACTTCGGTGATCCGCGGTCGGCGCGTCAGCGGAAACAGTTTGACGACTCCGACTTTGTACAAGTCCGGATCGTAGGCGGCGTACAGGCCGACAAACAGAATCACAAATGCGCCGGTCAGACCCCAGCTCAACCATGCCAGCCCGTCCAGCATCCGCGGCAGGATCTGGCCGTTGGCATCTTTGACCATCGACTCCATTTCGTCTTGCGTCGGCACCAAACTGGCTGACCACCCTTGATCGTTCAGCCACTGTTGTCCGTTGTCGATCGCGGCAATCATCTCCGACCAAAACTGGTCCCACCGCGTGACGATCTGTGAACCGAGATAAAAGAAGCCGGCGACGATGATCGCCAACAGGGCGGTAACGACAACAACGTAAGCGCCCACGCGAGGCAGCCCGGTTCGCGCAGCGAGCCATTTGGACATGCCGTGCAGCAGGCTGCCCAGCAGCAAACCGGCAAAGACCAGCAACACGACGCTGCCGGTGATGATCAACAAGTCGGCAACCGCCAAGATCAACGCCACCAACAAGACCGAAATCAAGAGGCGATTGCCGCCGAAAACACTTCCCATCAAATCCCTCGCTGGCAGACCAGGCCTCAAAACCACAGTCGACCTGCACTGCAACAAATGCGCCCAACCGACAACGCACACTTCGTGCGGCGCATGAACTAAACTGTTGGCGAACCGGATCCCGCCCCAGCCCCGCCCGCCCACCAGCCCCGCCGCCATGAAACTGAACCGCTCCCTGATTGCCTCCCCTGCGCGTCTGGCTTGGATCATCGCGACGCTGATGGTGATCCTGGCGACCTTGCCGACGGCGACTGCTGACCAACCGTTTCGGCTCCGAGTGCTCAGCTACAACATCCACCACTGCGAGGGCGTCGATCGGAAACTTGACGTCCAGCGAATCGCAGAAGTGGTTCGATCGGTCCAGCCAGACATCGTTGCGTTGCAGGAAGTTGATCAGAACGTAAAACGTTCGCGGTCGGTCGACCAACCGGCCCAGCTTGCTGAGCTGACCGGAATGCGAGTCGTCTTTGGCGCGAACATTCCGTTGCAAGGTGGCCAATATGGCAACGCGATCCTGTCTCGCTTTCCGATCACCAGCTACAAGAATCACCTGCTGCCCAGGATCGACGACAGCGAACAGCGCGGCGTGATCGAAGCGATCATCGCTGGCCCGGCGCCGCTAGGCCAACTGGTTTTTCTGGCCACGCACCTCGACTACCGTGCCGACGAGCGCGAGCGGCTAGCATCGGCAAAGATGATCAACGACCTGGTCGCCAAACGTGCCGACGCCGCCGCGATTCTGGCTGGCGACATGAACGCGACGCCAGAGAGCGAAACGATGCGACAGCTTTCCACGGTTTGGAAAATCACCAACGACGATCCGCAGTTCACCATTCCGGTCAGCGAGCCGACCAAGCAAATCGACTTCATCCTCTCTGCACCGCCGGCAAAATGGCAAGCGATCGAGACTCGCGTGCTCGATGAAGCCGTCGCGTCGGACCATCGCGCGATCTTTTCGATCCTGCAGTGGCAGGCGTCGAAAATTGATGGCGATTGAAACCGGTCGCGGTTTAATCCGGTTACAATTCAAGAGGCTACAGCCAGGCGCCGCACCTCAATCACGTCTCCCTGCCCATGCAAAACCTTCGCACCGCACGAATTCGTTTTGTCACCATTCTCATGAACTCAATCTGTACGAAAACAACCGCTGCCCTTTTTTTACTTTTCACCAGCGGTGCGCTTCGGGCTGCTGAACCGGTGGACTACGCAAACGACGTGCTGCCGATTTTCGAAAAGTACTGCATGGCATGCCACACGGCCGACGAAGCGCAAGGCGGTTTCGTCATGCAATCGTTCCCCGAAATGATGCGCGGTGGCGAGACTGGTCCGGCGATTACGCCCGGGGTGCCGTCGAGCAGTCGGTTGTTCTTGATGGCGGCTGGGCAATTGGAACCCGTGATGCCGCCCGATGACGCTCAAGGGCCGAACGAACAAGAGCTGGCGACGTTGGCCACCTGGATCGAACAAGGGGCGATCGGCCCCGACGGCGCCAGCGAAATGAAGCGTGAATTGCGAGTGCCGAAAATCGAACCGTCCGGCAGTGCGTCCCAACCGCTGACGGCGATCGCAACGCGCAGCGATGGTGTTCGCGGAATCGCAAAGTTTCAACAGGTACAGGTCCTCCATACTGATGGCAGCGAAGCGATCAAGTTGCCTCCGCAGCCTGGCAAAATCAATTCGCTTGTCTTCAGCGGCGACGGTACGTCTCTATTGGTCGCATCGGGTGTAACCGGTTTGTACGGACGGGCGGCAGTTTATAAAACCGCGACCGGCGATTTGATCGGTGAAATGATTGGGCACAAAGACGAAGTCGAATCGGCGATCTTTTCCGCCGATGAACGATTCATTGCGACAGCCAGTTATGACCAAAAGATCATCCTCTGGGACGCGAAAACCTTTGAACAGATTCGAACCTTAGAAGGTCACAACGGCGCCGTTCTGTCAATCGCATTCACGCCCGACTCATCGGTCCTTGTCAGCGGATCGGCTGATGAAACAGTAAAGGTTTGGGATGTTCAGACGGGCCGGCGATTGGACACGATGAGCCAACCCGAGGGAGAAGTATTGGCGGTCGCAGTATCGCCAAACGGCAAGCTAGTTTTGGGTGGCAGCGCCGACAATCGATTGCGGGTTTGGAATCTGCTGTCGACAAAAACAGAAAGGATCAATCCATTGATCACGTCGCGATACCTTGACGAATCGCCGCTGATACATCTTGCCATCACACCCGATGCGACACGTTGCGTGGTGATCGGTGAATCTGGCAATCTGAAAACCATCGCCATGAAAAATTGGACACAGATCGGTGCGACGCAAATCTTAGACGGTGTTGCAACCGATATGTCGATCGCTGCGGATGGATCGCATGTGTTGGTTTCCACAATTCGTGGCGATGTGATGCGGTTCGATTTACCGCCGGCCAGCGACGCGATGCCTGTCGATTCCAAGTCCAACGCGTCCGAAGAAATCGCGGCGGTTTATGTCGATACCGGAACCATGGTGGTGGCCGACGAGGCGACGCTGCGGAAGTCGCAATCCTTAGCCGACCAGGCGGGCCATGATGCCGCGATGGCAATCCCGCGTGGCGCGGAGGTTTCAGGTGTGATCTCGCAACCGGGGGAAGAGGATTGGTTTACCTTTAATGCCCGCGCCGGTGAAATGTGGGTGATTGAGACGGACAGCAGCGGGATGGACAGTCGGATCGATTCGATTGTCGAAGTGCGCGATTCTAACGCCCATCCGATCATTCAAACGCGATTGCAAGCGGTGCGGGATTCGTACTTCACGTTCCGCGGCAAAGACAGCACTCAAACCGGCGATTTTCGTGTCTTCGCTTGGCAAGAGATGAAGCTTGGCGAATATTTTTATGCCTCTGGCGAAGTCAATCGATTGTGGTTGTACCCGCGCGGCGCCGACTCGGGGTTTGATGTTTTTCCTGGGATGGGAAGTCGTTGGACCTATTTTGGCACCAGCGGAACAGTCCACGCGTTGGGCGAACCGGCATACATCGTCAGGCCGCTTGGGCACGACGAATCGCCGCTGGCCAACGGCTTGCCGGTATTCGATATCGCCTATGAGAACGACGACAACCCGAGTCAGACCAAAGGCAAAGACAGTTATTTGATTTTCAAAGCACCATCAACAGGTCGTTTTCTGGTGCGACTGCGCGACACTCGCGGCGAAGGCGGTGATTCTTATAAGTATCGATTGCGTGTTCGCCCCGCTGATCCAATATTCACGCCCAGTGTGCGAGCGATCGGCGCTCCGTTGCTGAAAGGCTCTGGTCGCGAATTGATGGTGATGGTCGATCGCCAAGACGGGTTTGATTCAGAGGTAACGTTTGAGATCGAAGGGTTGCCCGAAGGTTTGATCAGCAATTTTCCGATCACGATTCAGGCGGGGCAGCGATTCGCCACGGGCACGATCTATGCACCGGAGGGAACGCCGAACTGGGAAGGCGAAGTGCAACCGAAAATCACGGCCCGTGCGTTGATCAATCATCGGTGGATCGAACGTGATGCTGGAGTGGCAGGCAAACTGACGCTCGCCGATCGCGGCAACGCGACACTGGCGATTTACCCGAACAGTGGTGATGCCAGTGCAAAATCGTTTGAGCCGCATGATATCATTCCCGTTCGGCGTGGCGAGACGATTTCGTTAATCGTGCGAGCGGATCGCAAAGAAGGGTTTAAGAATCAAATCGCATTGGGTAACGAACAGGCCGGGCGTAATTTGCCGTTCGGGGCGTATGTTGACAACATCGGACTCAATGGTCTGTTGATCCGCGAAAATGAGTCGGAGCGTCCATTCTTTATAACGGTTGACGAGATGACACAGCCTGGTCGACGTCTATTCTTTCTCAATGGCAATTCCGATGGTGGCATCACAACGCCACCGATCACATTAGAAGTTTTGTCGGACTGAGAACCTGTCGCGTCAGTTCACTAGTTTCATGCCAATGATCAAGAAGGTCGGATTGAGTGCTTCGAACGTCATTCTGTCGAGCTGGTATTGGCCGCGTGCGATATTGATCATTCGTACATCGACTCGAAAGTTTTCTTGCTCGAGCACCCGTTGCACGTCTACCAAACTTTCTGGCGACGAGACTTGGATCACAATTCGTCCTGTCGGCTGCAATCGCTGCACCGACAGGCTGACCAATTCCGATACAATGCGTCCTGTGCCACCGACAAAGATCGCATCGGGATCGGGCAATTCCGCCCATGCTTCTGGGGCTCGGCCGTGAATCGGAATCAACGACGGACAATCGAACTCTGCGGCATTATCGATCATCAAGCCATAATCTTCGGCATCCATTTCGATACCATACACCTTGCCTTGGTTGGCGATCCGTGCCGCTTCGATCGCCAGCGAACCACTGCCGGCACCGACGTCCCAAACAACACTTTTCGTCGTCAGGTCCAATTCGGCTAGCGCGATGCAACGCACTTCGCTGGGCGTCAGCAATCCACGTTTCGGGCGCGACTGCAGAAACGCATCGTCGGGATTTCCGAACAATCGCGTCGCCGTCACGCCGCTAGGACGATCCGCCCGGCCGACTTTGCGAATCAGCACCATCACATTCAGCGGGCTGAACGATTGTGTCGCGATCGATCTTAAGTCGCCTTGCGTGACGGTTTCGTCCGGCGTACCGAGGTTTTCGCAAACGTAAGCGGTGAAATAATCGATTCGTCGGTCCAAAAGTGCCGACGCCACGACCGCCGGAGAAATCGATTCGGTTGTAAACAGGCCAACTCGATCGGCCGTTCGAATGCTGTCGACCACGCGATCGAGCGACTGCGTCGCCAAATTAGTCAGGTAGGCGTCGTCCCAATTTTCCTTCACGCGTGCGAATGCCAACTGCATGCTGCTGACGTGCGGCACCACTTCGAAGCGATCTTTGCCAAGCGTTTCAGTCAAAAAACGCGCGATTCCGTAGAACAGGGGATCGCCACCGGTGACCAAAACCACCCGTTGATCAGCATACGCTTGCAACGTTTCGACCAATTCGTCTAAGCCGCCCGATACGACCACCCGTTTAGCGCTGGGTATCGCATTGATCGCAAAATTGTCGATCAAACCGCGGTTGCCAACGATTACTTCGGCCGAATCGATCACGTTGCGTGCTTGTCGGGTCAAACCGTCCAGGCCATCGTCACCGATCCCGACAATGTTGATTTTCGCAGCCAAGAGAATCTTCCCCGAAACGAAGCCAGTGGATTTTGAAGCCGGCCGACATGGCGAGCCAGCTTTCCAAATCAAGCGAGCGCCCGGCCGAACTCAATCGTCGATTCTAGACGCCGTTATGTCCAGTGGAGCAAGTGTCGCCTGGGGCCAGCATCCACTTGCCCACCGGAGCGGCCACTTCCGATCGCGTTCATGGCGAAACATTGGCCGGCAAAATCGACACCACCGGATTGATCGCCAAACCCAAAGTGCAAACCTCCATGCGATGGTCCATTTATCGGCTGCCCGGCATGGCTGCGCAGTTATGAAGAATCAGCGTCGAAAGGCAAACCATGTGGCGACCCCAATCGCCAGCGGAAAAGCGACAGTTGGCGTCAGCACAAACCTTTGCATGCCGAGGAGATATCCTGTCGTGAAGCTTACTGATGGCCAACCTTTATCGCGATCCGATCGCCCGTCTCGTATTTATCAAAATAAAAACAACGACACCATGAACGCCGAGCACAAGAAGTTGGCTTTTAAAGCCCCAGCGATGGATGTCTTGGTTGTCGATGACGAACTGGTGTCGCGTCACATTGCCGCCCAGACGCTTGAGGCAGCAGGATACAATGTTCGGCGAGCAGTCAATGGGCGCGAAGCGTTGGATATTCTGCTGGGCAGTTCGATCGAATTGGTGATTTGTGATTGGAATATGCCGGAAATGGATGGCCTGGAAGTGTGCCGTCATTTGCGGAGCGGGACGATCGAACGATACATCTATATGATTCTTTTGACGGGCAACGATCGTCCTGAAGATATCATTATGGGTTTACAAGCCGGGGCCGACGAGTTTTTAGTGAAGCCCTTTAATCCCGTCGAATTGGTTTTACGCGTCAACATCGGGCGGCGGATCATCGAACAGGAAAGCCGAGCGATCACCGTTTTCGCGTTGGCACGCTTGGCAGAGTCGCGAGATTTTGAAACCGGCGGACATTTAAAACGAGTCAGCCAGTATTGTCGCGTCTTGGCCGAATACTTGCGATTCAGTAACGCGTTTGATGGCCAGCTCGATGCCGACTTTGTCCGTATGGTTGCGGAAACCAGCCCGCTGCACGATATCGGAAAAGTCGCGATTCCCGATTTCATTCTACGAAAGCCCGGACCGCTGACCGTCGACGAGTTTGCAGTCATGAAGACACACACGGTGCAAGGCGCCGGAGCGCTCGCAGAAACCGCGGCCGAGTTTCCCAATGCCAGTTTCCTGCAAATGGCACAAGAGATTGCGCTGTACCATCACGAAAAATTTGACGGGTCAGGATACCCGTTCGGATTGGCCGGCGAAGATATTCCGCTGGCGGCCAGAATCGTCGCGTTGGCGGATGCCTACGACGCGATCACCAGCAAAAGAAGCTATAAGGAAGCAATCGACCCGGATCGAGCTAGGTCGCTGATCGTTTCAGATTCGGGGGCTCACTTCGACCCCCGAGTCGTCAATGCGTTCCTTGCCATGGAAGACGAGTTTCGGGTGATTCATGAGTCCTTCCCCCCGGCAGCAATTTCTGGGGGCGGGTTGCGGTCGAACCAGTTGTTGTCGGTATGATTCAGCGTTCCTGATTTTCCCCAACTCCGTTCAGTAAGGCGTTATGGTTTCGGCCACAGATAACGAATCAACACCGCGCGTCGACGGCGAGACCGGCGATCCAACAGCCGTTACGACGCTGAAGCAGCGGTTGGCAATGCTGGTGCGTCGAATGCGAAAACGCCACTTGGTGATTGTCGGCTCGGTTGCTGTTTTGCTGATCTTGCTGGTCGTCTGGGCCGTCGTTTCTTTGATGACGGGGGGGGGTGTTGCGGCAATCGATCCGGCAACGTTGCCGCCACCCCAGTCCACGCGGGTCACGCTGCACGCCGCATTGGCCGAGATGGTGCAAGCGGGCGACGATAAAATTCGCTTATTTGATTTTTCGCCGACGAGCGATGAGCTGGAAACTTTAGCATGTGTCGAACGGCTGAAGGTGCTGCGGATCGATAGCGGCAGTCTGTCACCCGAAGCTGGCGAAGTCCTAGCGTCGATGCCTCATTTGGAACAGTTGCATTTTCGCGACGTTTCGATGGACGATGCCACATTGGATGCGATTGCCAAATCGCAATCCATTTGGTTGCTGAACATTTCCGGCGGGAAGTTCTCGCCCGAAGCGATCAGGCGATTGGCCGATATGCCACGGTTGCATCAATTGCGGCTTGCGATGGACAATGCTGGGAATCGATACACGCAATCGATCGCAAGAATCAAGAAGTTGCGAGCGTTGCATTTGATCGGGTTCGGGATCAACAATCAAAGTTTGAAGTTATTAGTTGATCTGCCAAACCTGGAGTCACTTTACATTGATGATTCCAATATCAACGACGAAGGCTGGAAATGGTTGTTTGAAAACAAGCCACACCTACACGTCCACATCGACCAAAAGCATCACGACCGCGATCCCCAAAAGCACTAACGAGGCATAGGCTCTTATTCCAGCACCTTTCGGTCTTGTGAAATCGTGATTGGCCAGCCTGGGAATTGGTTGTTAGGATTCCCGTCCGTCGGATCGACCAGAAACCGGAACGCTTCCAAATGATACGTTTTTGCGTCCGTATCGATCGTGACAAAACCGATGCCGCTCGCCTTCTGATGCGCCCGTTCATAACGATTCTGTTTTGATGCGACTTCGGGATTGCCCACCGCATACACAAACATCTTATTACCAAATCCATCCAGGTATTCGCCCGTGTTGGCCAATCCATGCGAAGGTCGGTTGGCGTGCGGCATTCCCAGTTCGTCAGGTCGCCACCAACGTGGATAACCGACAGCGATCGCCGGCGCACAAAACGACCATATGCTGTCGCGATGTTCGTCGATCCCATACTGCACGACCGTCGTCAAATGCTGGTCGCCATTAAGATGCAAAGCCTGGGAACCTTCCAAGCTGCGCAGTGCGTCATTGCGTTTGGATTGCGGCCATCCGCCGCTGTCCAAATCCGCCTTCAAAAATCCGTCATAACCGCCATGATGGGTCGCCGCACCGGCAAACAGCGTTTGGCTCAGCAGAACCTTCATCGTATGCCCACGCCAATCATTTGACCACGCTTTTAAAAACGCCTCCTGGCGATCGCCTAACAATACCAGATCCGGTTTGTCCAGCGATGACGTATCAAAGTCGGGCGATGTCACGTGGTCAGCACGCGGTCCATCCGTCTTCACGCGGTCCGGGCCGCTTTTGAATTGGCGATCCGCAATGATCGCAAAACTGACGCCACCATAAACCATATCGCCATGATAAACGCTGATATTTTGTTTCACCGGCGCTGGATCATAAAAATCGGGATGATGCGATGTGCAGGTTGCATGAACCACGTTCACCATGCGAGCCGGCTGCGCATACCCGCCGCGCGATGACGCTCCCGGATCGACCGAAAAGTCCATCGCCATACCAGCTTCGCCCCAAACGTTACCCTGGAACACGTCGTGATCGTCCGGCAACACGATTGTCGGACGCGATCGCATCGCTTCGCCAAAAGCCCATCCGAATTGGTAATACTTCCGCAAGTAATTCAGAATGGCTGGTTCGGCGGGCGAGCGGATGATGCCGAAACCGCCATGATTCTCGTACAGTTGGTCGCCAGAAAAATACAATAAATCTGGGTCGAGCTTCATCAGGTTATTGGCGACCGGTTCATACGGAAACGCATAATCATTTTGGCAAGTCAGCGAAGCGACTCGCAACGGTCGGCCGACCGGATTGGCGCGAATCACACCATCGCGATACGAAACCGATTCGCCGCCGGATGTATCCCGCAGCTTATAACCGAGCCGATATGGGATCGGGCGACTTTGGTCCCAATTCGGAACGCGGAACGTCGCCGTCCAAGCGTCTCGATTCAGCGGCGATTCGCTGATCTTGGTCCACTGTTCACCCGATTTAATTTCGAGTGAAACATTCGGATCATCGTCGTCGCCCAGAGGTGGAGTGAGCGCGGTGATTTTCATCACAAACCCTTCCGTGCCGCGAGAATCGCTGAGCGAATACATCGACCAGAGGATCGGCCCAAACGCTTGCGATTTGTTCACCGTGAACGCTTCGCCGGTGGCTTTCCAGTCGCTGAACCGATAACGATTCAGCGGTTTTTGTTTCGCTGCATTTCTCGGCGATGGCTGTGCAAAGTTGTTGACGATCGCGACATTGCCGATCAAGTTTTCAGTCGCAAAAGGGTGGCTCAGCCGAGCGATTTCGACCGGCGCATCGGCGTCGGAAATCTTATAAGCCACCAGCGTCAACTTGACTTGTTTTGAATCACGGTTTGAATCCGCTTTTGAATCAGCGATCGGTTCATTCGTCAACACCAAGCGGATCGGTTCTTGTGCGGCGGCCGGATCGGCAATCCGCTGTGTTGCTGGTCCCAACTTCAATTCGTTGTTGATAATGCCCGCTTGGATACCGCCGTTGGCGAAACAGTTGCTGCGATACTCGCCGATGTCGCTGCGTACACCGATCCGAAATCCTGCGCCGCCGCCTGCGGCGGTCGATTCGATGACGCGAAACTTGACCGACATTTCAAGCGGCTTGGTCGGGTCGGTGACTTGATGAGTCAGCAGATGGACGTTGCGTCCACCTGCACCGATTTTGCATTCCGCTTCGCCGTTGACCACATGCCAATCTTCCATCGGATTGGCCCAATAGTCTGCGCCTAACCAGACGCGATCGGCGGACGTTGACCAGGCGGTCTGAGCGGCGGCTTGTTCGGCAAAGCTGAAAGGGTTCAGCAGCAGCAGCAAGCAGGCTGTTGCGAAGTGGAACGTTTTCATCGGAGATAGTTGGATAAGCAGTTGAGGTGATTTTGCACGTTTGGAGAAGCCTCGAAAGGCTCTACGAACGATCCGGCGACATGCTGCCGAGGTAATGCCACAAATGCGCACTCGCTCGGATACCGCGATAGTAATCTGCGACACGGAACTTTTCGTTGGGGCTGTGTGCCGCGTCGTCGTCCAGGCCCCAACCCAACAGCAAGCAATCGGCATTCAATGCGGCTTGAAACTTTGCCACGATCGGGATCGAACCGCCTTCGCGAATCATCACGGGAGCGACTCCGAAGGCATCGCCGATCGCTTTTTTCGCCGCTTCGACATACGGGCTGTCGATCGACGTAACCATTCCCGGTGCCCCGTGTCCCAAATGGATCGACAAATTGACTCCGGCCGGCAAATGCGCCTGCAAGTGTTCGCGAACGGCATCCGCGATTTTCTTGGGGTCTTGATTGGGTACCAGCCGGAATGTGAACTTGGCCGTCGCGCTGGCCGGAATAATCGTCTTGCCGCCTTCGCCCTGATGTCCTGACGTCAGGCCGTTGATGTCGAACGTCGGCCTTGCCCAGCGGCGAGCGTTGGTTGAATAACCGACTTCGCCGAACAGCATCGGGACACCCAACTGTCCGGCCATTCGCGCGTCTTCGCTGGAAAGAGCTTCGATCGCCGCCAATTCCGACTGCGACAATTCTTGACAATCGTCATAAAAACCTTTGACGGCGATTCGGCCGTCGGCATCGACCATCGACGCCATCAAGTGGCACAGCGCGATCGCCGGGTTCATCACTGCGCCGCCGAAACTGCCACTGTGCAGATCGCGGTTGGGGCCATCGACACGAATCTCCATCGCCAAAATACCTCGCAACCCGTAAGTGATCGCCGGTTGCCCGTCTGCGTATTGGCTGCTGTCACTGATCACGACGCAATCGCACGCCAAATCGGCGGCGATGTCTGGCAAAACCGCTTCCAGGCCGTCGCTGCCGACTTCCTCTTCGCCTTCGATCAAGAACTTCACCTGCAACGGCAGCGGCGTGCCGCTGGCCAACCATTCGGCGACACTTTGGATATGCGTTAACGCTTGGCCTTTGTCGTCCGTCGCACCGCGGGCATAAAGGTTGCCATCGCGGACTGTCGGGTCAAACGGCCCCGTGATCCATTTCTCAAGCGGTTCGGCCGGCTGGACGTCGTAGTGGCCATAGACCAGCACGACCGGTGCCCCCGGCACAGGTGGCGTTTCTGCGTAAACGCAGTCGAAACCGGGGGTTGCGATTCGACGTGTGGGCATTCCGACGGCCCGAAATTTGGCTTCCAACCACTTTGCCGCATCGTCCATGGCGGCCGTGGCGCGAGGGTCGCTGCTGACGCTGGCGATTCGCAACCATTGGCAAAGGTCGTCCAGATGCGTGTCGTGGCGGTCGTCGAGACGGGCGGCGACTGCGGCGGGAAATGGCTTGGGGGTCGAGTTGGGCATTGTTTAAGTGTTACCTGCAGGACAACCGTTAAAGTTTCTGAAGTTGTAGAAAGAAAAGGCGATAAAAACGTTTCGCCGGGAACAAAATGGATTACCGCTAGAAGTGGCATGCGCTACAATATACGCCGCTGCGGAGGCCGCATGGGGCAGCCTCGCCAGCGAGGGCATTATCAGGTTCGAACGAGTTCAACGAAGATGTCAGAAGAACAGGCCGTATTGGATGAAATGGTCACCGTCAGAGATACCGAGACGGATAATCGAGTCGATCACCGGGGACGCAACAAAAACAAACGAGACCAGCAGCGGGATCACCGTGCAAAGCAGCAACCGCGTTACAACGTGATTCTGTGGGACGATCCGGACCATAGTTACGAGTATGTGATCGTGATGGTCAAGGAGTTGTTTCGCAAGCCGATTGAAACGGGGTTTCAGGTTGCCAAGGAAGTCGACACAACGGGTCGAGCGATTTTGTTGACGACGACGCGCGAGCACGCTGAATTGAAGCGTGATCAGATTCACGCTTTTGGCAAGGACCAGTACATCGAGCGCTGCAAAGGCAGTATGTCAGCAACGATCGAACCGGTCGAATGACCAAAAGTGTTATAGGCTAAGCACGTCGGTAGAAATAGATCGGTTAAACGAGTAGGGAACTCGCCCCAGCCCTTCGCCCCCGGAGTGCCGTGGTGCCGGAGTGCCGGAGTGCCGGAGTGCCGGGGTGCCGGAGTGCCGGGGTGCCGGGGTAGAAGGGGGCCAGAACCCTGTGCAGATAGCGCTGCCCTTCAGAGAGTGTCGCCACTGGTCTTCTACCGATATACTTGTGCAGAAGTGCTTAGGAAGCCTATGCCACTCTCTTCATGAAACGGACTTATGACCACGCCTGAAACCTCGGAAACTTACAAAAACCCGCAAGACGCGGAAAAACCAAAGCGAGTGAAGTTCAAGCGTCTGCTGGTCACCATGGCGGCCTGTGCCATCATCGGCATTGGCGTCCAGTTTATCTCGGCCATCAACGACAACTCCGTTCGCAACGCGATCAGCCTGATTGCCGGGATCTT
Organism: Planctomycetaceae bacterium; assembly: GCA_003506095.1. Taxonomy (GTDB): domain Bacteria; phylum Planctomycetota; class Planctomycetia; order Pirellulales; family Pirellulaceae; genus UBA6163. The sequence continues at coordinate 13,294 of DNWZ01000795.1, forward strand.
TGCGATCGCAGGATTCGCCGTTTGGGTCTATCGCGCGATCGCAATATCCTCGCCCCGCTGGATCGCACTGCTGATCACGGCTTCGATGCTTGCCTTGCCAGCAACCCTGTTTCGCATCCGCGGTTTCTCTGGCGAAATCATTCCACAGATCGAGTTTCGCTTCGCCGGCGAACGCCAGGTCCGCAAGGAACCGCTCGCCACCGACGACCAGAGCGTCGACATTGCCGACGCTGGTCACATCGCCCCCACGGCGTTCAGCCAGTTTCTCGGTTCACAGCGAAACGCGATTGTCCAGCAACGTGAGTTCAAAGTGCCCGCGTCAGCCGACGCAATGAAGGTGCTGTGGCGTCAGCCGATCGGCGAAGGTTGGTCTGGCTTTTCGATCGTCGGCGGCCGCTGCATCACGCTGGAGCAACGCGGCAACGAGGAATGTGTCACCTGTTACCGTTTGGCCGATGGCGAACTGCTGTGGATCCACGTCGAAACCGCACGGCATGAAAATCCGCTGGGTGGAATCGGTCCACGATCGATGCCGACAATCGTCGGCGACCGCGTTTACACGCAAGGTGCAACCGGCATCGTCAACTGCCTCGAACTGGCAACGGGAAAACCGATTTGGCGTCGCGAATTATTGAAAATCGCCGGCTGGCAACCCAACGCCAGTGACAACGCGATCAATTGGGGCAGGTCCGGTTCACCGCTGGTCATCGACGACATTTGCGTACTGCCGCTTGGCGGTCCCGACGACATCGCAACTTCTGCGACAACCGGCGGGGACGATGCGGCCAGCGACAGAGATGCAAACGTGATCGGGCGGTCGCTGATCGCGCTGGACGCAAACGATGGCACCATCCGATGGACGGCGGGCGACGATCAAATCAGCTACGCATCGCCGATTCGAATGACCTTAGCTGGCGTCGACCAAATCGTGACTGTGAACGAAAACACGGTCCAGGGGCACGCCGTTGGCGATGGCCAAGTGCTGTGGTCGACCAAGTGGAGCGGCCAGAGCAACGGAGCGGCCAACTGTTCGTCGGCAATGCAATTCGGCCAGAACTCGTTCTGGATCGGCAAGGCTTATGGACAAGGCAGCGCGTTGTATGACGTCAACGTCGTCGATTCGGGATTAGAAGTGTCGCGGCGTTGGCGGAAACCGAGCGTCTTGAAAACGAAGTTTACGCACCCGGCGATCGTCGACGAGTTCGCTTATGCGATTTCTGACGGGACACTGGAATGCATCAGCTTGGGAGACGCCAATCGTATGTGGGCGCAACCGCGCGGAACCCGCTACGGGCACGGCCATTTGATATTGGTCGAAGATGTGATGGTTGTACAAACCGAACCCGGCGACGTCGCTTTCGTCGCTGTGCGCACCGACAAATTTGAAGAGATCTTAAGGGTCCCGGCGCTGGCATCGAAATCCTGGAACATTCCATCCGTCGCAGGCCGTTATCTGGCGGTACGAAACGACGTCGAAGCGATCGTTTATCAGCTGGAGCAGCGGTAAGCATCCTGTGATCAATCAGTGACGCGTTGAGGCGTAGCGGATGTCGCCGGCTTTGTTCCCGTCGTGCCGCTAGCGTGGCAAGGATGGTACGATCATCCGATCTGGCACAGCTTCACACAATCGCTTTATCGTTTCGAAAGATTCCCAGTGTTTCGCATTCTCAATAGCCATGAAAATGGCCAATCTGTCGCTGGGTCTGATTTATCCGATGTCGCCCCACCACCTGCCGGCTGTCTTCGGTGGATCGATCTGGTGGAACAAGATGCAACGAAACTGAGAATATTATCGGAACGCTTTCGCTTTCATCCGCTGGCGATCGAAGACTGTCTGCATTTCGACCAGCGTCCCAAGTTAGAATCCTACAGTGATCATATGTTTTTGGTGATCCATGGATTTCGTGTCAATGGAGACAGGGAGTTGACATCCGAAGCGGTGGAGTTGCACATTTTTCTTGGCCGCGATTTTCTGGTCACCGTTCACGAACATCCGCTGCCAGAACTTGACGCCGTTTGGAACCGATTGGTTCAAGACGGCAGTCTTCTGTGGCGCGGCGCCGATTATGTTTGTTACCTGATCGCTGATGCATTGGTCGACGGTTACTTTCCGGTCGTCGATGGCATCATGGCCAAGATCGATCAACTGGAAGACCGCGTGCTGGACGTTTCCGAGGACGTCAACTTGCAAGACATCCTCGACCTGAAGCGGTTATTGGTTGAAATGCGACGCATTTTGTCACCTCAGCGTGATGTTTTAGCGTTGTTATCCAAGCGTGGCGAAGGTTGGATCAACGAACACACCGCGATCTATTTTCGTGATGTATATGACCACGTGCTAAGACTGCACGAAACGGTCGAATCGGCGCGTGAAATGGTGGCCAACACACGCGACGCCTATCTTTGGTCCGCTTCGCAGCGCACCAATGAGATTATGAAGCGGTTGACGATCCTCAGTGCGATCTTCTTGCCACTGACATTTGTGACTGGTTTTTTTGGCCAGAACTTTGAAGGCATGCCCTTTGGTAACGATGGACTGATGATCGCAATGCTGGCAAGTTGCGTCTTGATCCCTGCGGGCATGATCTACTATTTCATAAAAAGCAAATGGTTTGCATGATCAAGCGTAGAGCGATTGTCCTCAATCGCTCCCGAATAATACCGGCATAATACTGGATCAATACCGGAATAATACTGGATCAATACCGGAATAATAAAAGGGCGATACCATGCCGCCGAAGCTGTTTTGCATCGCGCAGGTTTGGTTTAAAAGTTGATTCGTTCTGAACGATTGAGGACAATCGTTCTACACTGTTTCTAAAAACGACAGCGTCATATTGCCTTTGGGGCGGACGTCCCAGGGGCCTAGCGGCAAAGTTTCGGTGTCGAAAAATTTGTCGGTCTCGGTAACGATCAAGCTGCCCGGCGGCGCGATCTTAGCCGTCGTTTCGATCAGCTCGAACATGTCCTCTTTCTGCTCGGTCCACAATGCATAAGGTGGGCAGAAGTAGGCAACCCAAGGTGTGTTCAAAAACTCTTCACGCACGGTCACCATCCGCTTGGGCGAAACTCGAAACGAATCTCCCATCAAGACTTCGACTTGGTCTTCGGCGATCTCAATCGCATCGGCGCTGTGGCGGATCGTTTTGGCGAACGTGCGACTTCGCTCGACCGCCACGGCGAACACTGCCCCACGGCTGAACGACTCGATTGCCAGAATGCCGGTCCCCGAAAACAGATCCCACGCAACCCGCCCCTTGATCGACGGGCCGACGATATTGAACAACGCCTCGCGCAAGCTTTCCTTCATCGGCCGCGTCGTACGATCGCCATGGTACAGCACCCCGCGACCGCGTTTGTCGCCGCCAATGATTCGCAATTTTGACGGCTTCACCTTCGGCAACCGCTTCGCCGACGGAACCGGCGCGGGCTTGTTGGGCGGCCGTTGGCTGGCCATCGTTGATCGTGCCCCCTTGGGACGAAACGGAATGTTGGCCAGCGGGTTATTGTCGCGGTCGTCGCCGTCGGACGAATCAAACGGATTACGGGAATCAGACACAGATCAAACCGCCGTCACAGTGCGTAAGGGAATCAGCCGCAGGAAACTTTGGGCGCGATCGGGCTGACACGACACGTCGCAAGCGTTTATCCTGATCGATCGCAGCGTTTCGCAACAGTCGCAATCCACAAAACGTGCACCAACGATGCTCATTCGCCCCCGATTTTTGTTCATAACCCTTGCCGTCGCCGTCATTTTGGCGGTTGCAGGGCCATCTTCGGTTCGAACGCTGTTGGCCCAAGAGTTGGCGAACGCGGAAAATCCGCCAGCGGCCGCTCCGCCAGCGGGGGAAACGGCGACTCAGCAGCCAGCGGCAGAAACACCAGCGGCAGAAGCACCAGCGGCAGAAGCACCAGCGGCAGAGCCCGGCGCGGACGATGCCGTCGACGATAGGACGAGCTTGGATCCGCCATCGGAACCGCCGCCGAGCGAACTGGCGCCCGAACTGCCACAAGAACCGATGACCCCCGAGCAGGAAGCGTTGTATGCCGAGTTCGAAGCGAAGCGGAAAGTGTGGGAAAAGACGCTCAAGGAGATGAAAAAGATCCAAATCTTGCGAAACAACGGCGTTGATAAATCGGCCAAAAGCATGGATCGATTTTACGAACTGCGCGACCAATCGCGTCGTGAATTGAAGGAATTGTTCAAAGCCGCCGAAGCGTTCTTCAAGAAACGCCGTGACGAGTTTAACAGCGTATCGTTCTTGGCCACGATGATCGATTATCGTCGGTCGTCGTCGTATTACGAAGACAGTTTCGATGTGGCCAGACTGCTGATCGAAGTCGGCGTGACCATGCCATTTCTTGAACAGATGGCTGCGCGAGCCGCATTTGTCGAAGGGAAGTTTGACGAGGTGTTGCCGATTTATCAACGTTTTGTCGACTCCAACGGCATTGATAAACTGGAAAACATCGACAAGTTGATTGCGAATGTTTTGGAATTTTATCCGCAGTGGTGGGAAGAAGAATTGAAGTCGCGAGCGGCTGACGAAGCCGCTGGGGATCTGCCGCGAGTGATGCTGGAAACGACTTCGGGGCCAGTCGTGATCGAATTGTTCGAAGACCAAGCGCCCAATACCGTCGCCAACTTTATCCAATTGGTCGAGTCAGGATTTTATGATGACACGGATTTTTATCAGGTGATCGACGACATTTTGGCCTTGGGCGGTGACCCGGCGGGCGACGGATCGGGAACCTCCGGACGTTATATTCCTGATGAACACCAACGGCCCGATCGTCGACGGATCTTTCGTGGCTCGATCCTTATGGCCAAGCGACCGGCAGCGCCCGATTCAGGCGAAATGGTGCCCAATTCGGCGAGCAGCCAGTTTGTAATCGCAATCATGCCGATCGTTCCCAAGGAACTGCAGCAGACGGTGTTTGGCCGGGTCATCGAGGGGATGGATGTGGTTTGTTCGTTCCGTCGCGTCGATCCGACGAAGAAAAAGGAGCAACAGGTTGTCTTGCCGCCCGATCGAATCCTGTCCGCCAAAGTGCTGCGAAAACGCGATCATGAGTATTCGGTTGAATATGTACCGTGATGTGGCTTATTAGGCTTTGTGTAAACACGCGACGGACCCTCTTAGGGCCCTTTTCTAACTTAGCCGAGTCGCAGTAAGTTTTCGCCGGGCGATGCTATGAATCAATGTTATTAGATTTCGGATAACGATGGATTATCGATCAATCATGAATGGTCGACGGCGTGACCCGTTGGCTTTTTTGTTTCGCGGTTTGCTGTGGCTGTTTCAGTTTCCCTATTGGATCGTGATCACCTTTCGAAACCTTGCCTACGATCGCCGCTGGTACAACATCCAACGCTGCGACGTCGCCGTGATCTCGATCGGAAATCTTACAACGGGCGGGACCGGAAAAACGCCGTTGGTTCGTTACACGGCACGGCTGCTGCGCGAACATGATTATCGGGTCGCGCTGGTCAGTCGCGGCTACGGATCGGTCGACGGCGCGGACAACGACGAAGCGATGGAGCTGGCGGCGACGCTGCCCGATGTGCCGCATTTGCAAAATCCGGATCGAGTCGCGTCGGCGCAGATTGCGGTCGAAGAGCTGGAATCGCAGGTGATCCTGATGGACGATGGGTTCCAGCATCGGCGGCTGCATCGCGATTTGGACGTTCTGGTGATCGATGCGACGTGCCCACTGGGGTTCGGACACCTGTTGCCGCGAGGCCTGCTGCGTGAACCGGTTTCGTCAGCAAAACGCGCCGCCGCAGCGGTTTTGACAAGGTCTGATGCGGTTGATGAAGCGACCCGAAAGGCGATACGCGACACAATCCTGCGCCGATCGCCCAACATTGTGTGGGCCGAAACGGTGCATCGGCCGACTGGGCTGCTCCAATGGCCCGACTCGATTTTGCCGTTGCAACGAATCGACGGCCAACCAGTGGCGATTGTTTGCGGCATCGGCAATCCGGACGCATTCACGAAAACCGCGAAATCCGCTGGCGCGACGGTGGTGCAGCGGATCGAATTGCCAGATCATGACGCCTATGACCAAGAAACCGTGACCATGATTCGCCAAAGGATATTAGAATGGGGCGACTCGGTCACGCAGATCCTTTGCACGCACAAGGATTTGGTGAAAATTCAAACCGACTCGATCGCAGGCAAACCGCTGCTAGCGATCCAAATCGAAATCGATTTCACCGCCGGTAAAGCGGCCTACGACGAATTAGTCCTCGACCAGTTAGCCGGCAACCAAGCCCCCTGAACCTGCCCCCTGAAACCTACTCCTGGAACCCACCTGATGCTTTTCAATCGCTACCGCCTGCCGATCGCCAGCGGAATCGTTGCAATGGCCTTTGCCTTTGCTAACACAACATTCGCCGAAGAAACCAAGAACGGCTATTCTGTTGTCGACCATGCTGGGCAATATGCCGACATCATTGGCCCCAACGGCAACCCGTTGGTGCGATACGTTTATGTGCGCGATAACAGCAGCAAAGAACGCGACTTTGATACCGCAAAAGTCTTCGCTCACGTCATGGCACCCGATGGCCAAAGCACGTTAACCAACGGTGCTGGCGGCAAGTCGTTCCCGCACCATCGCGGCATATTCATTGGTTGGAACCGGATCCTGCATGACGGCAAGTCGCACGATTTGTGGCATGTCCGCGATACCGTACAAAAGCACATTTCGATGCAATCGGGCGCCGAGTCTGCGTCGACTGGCGGCGTCGCATCGGGTTCCGCATTTATCACCGCGCGAATCGACTGGGTTGGTAAAGACGGCGAGACCTTGATCGAAGAAACGCGAACCCATCGTTTGATTTCCAGCAAAGACGCTTACGCCGTGATTGACGTGACCAGTGAATTGACTGCCGTAGCGGGCGATCTGGAATTGAACGGCGACCCGGAACATGCAGGCGTGCAATTCCGTCCCGCCCAAGAAGTGGCAGATAACAAGTCGGCCAAATACACATTCCACGCCGACGGCGTCGATCCGACCAAGCAAATCGATTTGCCCTGGGTTGCGTGCACCTTCAAAATCGACGGCGCTGAATGGACCGTCCAGCACATCAACCACCCGTCCAACCCAACCGGTGCTCGCTGGTCCGCTTATCGCGACTACGGACGATTCGGACCGTTTCCGGTGATCAAGATCGGCAAGGGCGAAACACAAAAGTTGCAATTTCGCTTTCGAGTCACTAGCGGCGCGGCACCCTCGCAAGAAGAATTGGCTAAGTCAGCAGCCGATTTTGCCGGTTGAACACCAGCGATTTGGCCGGGACCGCCCTGAGGCGCTGGATCGCTGCCCCACATGCCGCAGCGATCAGCTATCATAAAAGCAGTAGGCACACACTCCGTGTGCCGCGACAACATCGCCGAACGCACCCACCACGCTACGTCTGCGGTCATCACTGCGACACAGCGTACGAGTTGTTCGGCTTAGACTATGGCAAGCACTCTGCCTGAAATCTCGATTAACCCTTTTCCACCGACGATCAGACTGCGATTCAAATGAGCGACGTTCGTTGTCCTAGCTGTGGCGACTCGTTTCGCGTCCCCGACTTTGCCGTACCTGCGGGTGCGATGGCAAAATGCCCGTGGTGCGGCGATACCTTTTCGATGTCGATGTTGGTTGTCCACCTGCCGCCACTTGCCGACTTGATTGGCGAAGATGGAGAACCGATTTCGCTGGCGGATTTGGCTTTAACCGCCGCCCCGATGGCCCTCGCCGCGGTCGGCGCGGACAGTCGTTCGGCATTGGGTAGTGCCGGAATCACATCGCAATCATCGCTTGACGCCGACCCGGCCATGCTCGGCTCGGCCGACCTGGGGGACAGCGATTTCGACGAGGACGATTTCGACGACGATTTCGACTCTCAGCGGTTGGGCAGCAGCGAACTGGCTAACGACGTCAGTGAGTTTGCCGAAGAAGGCGTCACGTTTGCCGACGCGGGCTTGCCTGAGCCGACCAGCGAATCGACCGAGTGGCATCTCGACTCGCCACAGCCAACTGATTCTGACGGCGATCGATCGCTCGATCCTGAATCGAACGATGAGTTTGACGACCAGGGTGGCAGTCCGCCACGACCATTGGCAGAAGTGACCGACTTTGGGCTCGGACGCGAAGACCGCCCCTTAGTGTCACGTCCGCGGACCAAACGGAAAGGTTCGCCCATCAAGTCGATCCTCGGTGTCATGATTGGCGGATTGATGGCATTTCCGTTGGCAGCGGGCATTCTCGCCCTGGTTGGCAAACCGCTCGACCTGGGCTTTTGGCCATTCGACGGACAAGCCATTTCGATGAACGCAATCTCGCAACGCGGTGCCGCGCCGCCCAGGGAACTTTCGCCGCGTGCGGCCAATAATGGCAACGATGCCAATAACGCAAACCGTCGCGGTCGATCGCTTGCCGACGACATCTCGACATCCGACGTCGATCCACCCTCGTTGGCCAATTCGCCTGGCGATGCCTCCACGAACAGCCTGACAACGGGCCAATCAGCGGCCGACGATATCGACAACCTGCTAGCCACCCCATCGCCAGCGGTCGAATTAGCAGAGATCCCGACACCTTCGTCGATCAAGTTGCCACCGATGACCTTACCGACGACCGCTCCGGTTGCAGAAGTCGCCGAGCCTGCAGAAGTCGCCGCCCCTGAAAACTTCGGCAACGTCGTCGAGGCTTCGTCCAAACTGCAGTCGGCGTTGGAAGAAGCAAGCGTCGCCATGGGGGACATTGTTGACTATGACGATGCAGAAGGCGTCAAAGGCAGGCGGGCACGGCTGGCAACCTTATTCGCAAAGGTCGCCGCAGTCGCTTCGACGGCTTCGCTCGATGACGAAGCGGCAGTAGGCTCGCTGGTCGAGCGGTTGGTCGACACCGATCTGATCAAAGATCTCGCCCCTGCAGCGCCCAATTGGGCACGTTTTTCCAGTCGCCCCAGCAACGGAATGCTTGCTGTCGGCAAACTTGTTCGCGAAAACGACCAGTGGCAACTGCGATGGAACAATCCCGTTCCGCTTGAACTTCGCTTTGCCGACCCGGCGATTGCCGAAGAGGACGCTGATGTGATTATCCTCGGGACAATTCAGCAAACCGACCCGTCGACGGTTGTCGAAGTCAAATACATGCAAAAGCAGTAATCAAACTCATTGCATGCGAAAGAGCCGAACCGTAGACCGGCCCCTTTACCAACGAACGCCTTTACCAACGACCCGTGCGGCGGTCGGCGTCGATAATTCGCTGCGCCTCGGTGCTGATGCCGTAACGCAAATCGGGCTGGTTCAGTTCTAGGTAGACGGTCAGTTTGTGATGCAGCGCGTCGCTGTACACAACCGGTGCGCGAGTCAGTCGCAAAAAATGCACCGGCATCGCGTTCCAGCGACGCGTGTAGACCCCGGCGTCGAGCGACGGTTCGGCCTGCAATCCATAGAACTGCGTCATCGTCGCAACCACACGACTGGCGTCACCTGTAAACGCGTGCAACATCACTCGCTGCAGCTTTCCCGATGCATCGAAGTAATAAGTGATCGAGCCCGCCAGATCCGCTGGTCCGATTCCCGTCACAAGCGGCACCCGCAAACCTTCTAGTTCTGTGTCGGCCAACACGGTCGTCACTCGCGAAAACCGCGACATCACCCATTCGGGCGAAATGTCAAAGCGTAACACTTCTCGCAAATCGAAAATTGGCCCGCCAACCAGCGCCGCCGGGTTGCCGTAGGCCGCTGCGCCCACACCGCCTGGGCCCATGCCGCCTGCGCCTTGCAATTCGGGCTGCACCGGCGAGGTGGGTATCGCGACGGGCGACGTAGCGGCAGCACCGTTGGCGCGACTTTGAACCGCGACCGGCGTCGACGCATAACGAAATCGATCGACACTCTCTTCCCAGATGCGTTCTACATCGCGATGCGAATGGACGGATTCTGTGGAAGCCCCAACCGCTGATGTCACCGCTGCCGATTGCGAGCTAACGGTCTGGATCAGGTTTCTGCCAAACTCGGTTTCTGTTGCCGTGTAAGGGACGCCAATCGCCGCTGCGATCATGGCGAGCGAATATTGAGTGCGGATCATGTCGGCGACACGTCATGTACGTGGCGATTGAAGGGGCGTCTAAGGGAGGGACGTCCCGCGGCGGCCGGAGTTAACCACCAAAAATCTTTATCGTCCGGTTCCCACGTCGTTCATTGCAACAAATCGATCGCGCGACACGATCGCCATCTGTCGCATAACCGACAACATGCACACATCACGCACCGGCACGCAACATCACGGGGATCCCGAACACTTCCAAGAACATCAGGCCGTTCTGTCTTAAACCGAGCTGCTCAATCGAAACGTCATCCACACCTGGCGTTTCAATGATCAATCGCTTCGCTTCACGCACACAGCGAATTTGACGAACCCGCCCACTGCGAGTCTCATCCAACGCTATCGCCACCCGCAAAATCGCCGCCAACTTACTGACCACAACGCGGCCCTCTCGATCGAGCATCGCATACCCTTCGTGAGTCGGCTGGGGCGACGCGCGGCGATGATAACGAGCGACCAGACCTACCAACAATAAATCGTTGCGGCTGAGTCCAAACAGTTCGCTGTTTCGAATGATATACATCGCATGCTTATGACTGCTGCGAGCGTTGATAAACGTCCCGACTTGATAAAGAATCGCTGCGACATGCAACAAAACCTCATAACGATCGGGCAGCCGATGTTCGCGTTTCAATTGGCCAAACAATTCACTGGCCATGTCCGCAACGTGAACTGCATGTTCCTCATCAAAATCGCACTTGCGCCCCAAACTGATCGCTGATCGCACAATCTGCTTGCGAAATGCCTCGGTCCAGCTTCCCCGAACCGCCATTTCATAGACCAAACCGTCCCGCAAATTGCTGTCCGAAACCAAAACCGTTTCAACACCAAAATGCCGAGCCAACAACAGATATACCAGCAAAGCGGGGCCAACCGTTGCCGCTTCGATATAACTCAAAGCGTACTTTTTGACCAACAAATCTTCGTTCAAACGCAGCACTTCGTTGGTCAACGCTTCTAGCTTTGCCGTCGGTATTTCGGCCAGCGTTTCCGGGTCCCAGTGATCCAAAATCACCCGCGCCGCGAACCGAATATCACCACCGATCGCGATCAGACGAGTGTTGGGTTCGTCGGCAACCGTTTCACTAACCCGGTCGATGATCCTGGCGATTTGATATTCCATCAATTGACGTCTGCGGTTGGTCGTCGAGTTCAACGAATCCAGCGATTGCAGCAACCGCAACGACCCCAAGCGAAACGTATCGCTGAGCAACATATTTCCATCACGCATGACCAACAATTCGGTGCTGCCACCGCCTACCTCGATCACGATCGACCGCGCCGCTCGCAACGCTTCATCCTGTTCAAGGTGCGGGTTTACGCCCATGAAGGTGACGCGATTGACTTCCGCTTCGTCGATCACTTCCACGATCAACCCGGTCGCGATGAAGACTCGGTCGGTAAATGCCAATCGATTCGTCGCTTCGCGCACCGCCGACGTCGCCACGACACGAATCTGCGACGCGCTGCGAATCCCATACTCCCGCACCACGCGCTGATACCGTCGCAGGATATTGACCGATCGTTCAATTGTCGCCCGCGAAATCCGCCGCGTATCGAAAGCCTCGCGTCCCAGGTCAACCGCTTGCAACAGCGTATCAAGCGTCCGAAACTGGCCGTCGGGCGTGATCTCGGCAACCGACATTCGAATGCTCGTCGCGCCGATGTCGATCACCGCGACCAATCGCACCGTCGACTTGCCATCGTGCAACGGCGGTGAATCGGACGGCTGATTCAAACTGCCAACGCCGTTGTCACGCTGATCGGCGGCCGAACCGGGCGACTGCGAAGCAGCCAATTGATGTGATCCCTCGCGGGGCAAATTGTTCATGGCAAGTTTAGCATTTGAATGGGAAATCGCGTCGGCTCGTGTTCCCTCGTGCGACGCTCTCCACATGCTACCCGAGCGCACCGGCCAAGCGTAGCACCTCACGCGCCGATCTCGCATCGGTAAACTGGTGCGCCCGCCAACCGCTCGCCACCGCAGCCGCGACGTTGTCTGGCCGGTCATCCAAAAACAAAATCGACGACGCTTCATGCCCCGTCTTGTCGGCCGCAATCTGGTACAGCGATAAATTCGGTTTCATCAACCCATGTTCATAGCTCAAAATGACGTGATCGAAAGGGCCACGAAGCGCCGCATAATCCGCGCGTATCAGCCACTGCCAATGCGCCTCGCACGTGTTCGACAAAATCCCCAGCCGCATTCCAGATTGGCGAACCGTATCTACCAAGTCGATCATCTCTTCAATCGGTTCAAACATGTCGCACAACTGATCGACCAATTCGATTGTCGACGCGGTTGCCAAGTCGAGTTTCAAGCCCCGGCGAACCGTCGAGGCGAACTCGTCGATCGACACTTCACCATGCTCAAAACGATCCTGCAGTCCAGAATCCCACACCAAACGGCGCACATCTGCTGGGTCAACCGCCCACCGCCGTGCAACATTTTGGCACGCTCGCTGGACATCAAACGACGCCAATACGTTGCCAAGATCAAAGTATACGAATCGAATCGGTTCAAGCACGTTGTCTGTAAATCCTAAAAGAGCAATTAAAGCGTCTTGATTCTTATATTGCGATACCAAGCTTCCGTCGGAGGACCTGAATGGATCTGCAACGCAATCACACCCGTACGGTCAATCTTATCATCCGCTTCGATGTACGATACCGTCTGCACACCGTTCAAGAACAGTTCAATTTTTGGGCCAACGCAGCGAATCCGATACTCATTCCAATCGTTCGGTTTTACCGTCGCTTCGATCAGGTTCGAATCCGCTTCGGCCATGAACTTTCGGCGGCGCGATTCGTCATACAAACTGCCCCAGACCAGTCGTTTGCCAACACCGCCAACGTCCGCTTGATAGCCTTCGACTTCGCTAGAGCCTTCAACACGCTTGGTGCGAAATTGCACACCCGCGTTTGCATTGTCGCCAACAACCTTGACTTCAAGCCGTAACTCAAAATCACCATACTTTTCAGTCGTGCAGAGGAAGTAGTTATGGGGAATCGGCTTTACCAACGTGCCACCTATCACCGCCTTGTTCTCGATGCGAAACCACTCCATCGGCCC
>DNWZ01000795.1:26545-26716 GCA_003506095.1 Planctomycetaceae bacterium
AATCCGGCCATTATAACAGCCTGCGATTATTCTCGTTTTGAGGTAATCGTGATTTTTCCGTTTCTCAACGCCGAAAGCGTTTGAGCCTCAGAATAGCATCCGGATACCCACCGTCCAACGGGTTTGAGTTCCCAGGTTTTTGAACAGTCCCGAGACGTGTACGATAGCGAA
>DNWZ01000709.1 GCA_003506095.1 Planctomycetaceae bacterium
ATAAACCGAAACAGTTTCCTGACCTCGTCGGCCTGCCATTGCTTCTCGTACAAGCTTCGTACCAAATCGACTTTAAAGCCAAAGCGAACATTGGGTTTTCCCGCAGAAGCTTGTGCTCGCAAGTGCGAAGCGATCACTGTGGCGAACGGATTTCGGGACATGTTTAAACGCTCAATTTCGTCGATAAAATCGCGGAGCTTGACGATGGGGTAGGAAAACCGAAGCTGGCACCCCAGCACGTCAACTTGCCATGTCTCCGGTCGCCACGACTTCGAACCGTCTCCTATAATGCCGATACAAACCACCGGTTCCTCAAATCGATCAAGTATGCGGTAGTAACAGGTAAACATCCGCTGTGCAAAGTCGGCTTGGCGAGCCACTTGGACTTCAGTGTGAATCATAAACCAAGTCGCTTGCTCACTGCCTAGAAATTTGGCTCTAAACAGCTTGTCCGCCACACGTCCCGCAGCAATGCTTTTGGGGAAAAGGTGGGGCAATTCCTGTTCGTGATTTTCGATCGGGCTGTTCCAGTCGATTCCCGCGTGGATTTCCGGCAAACACAATTCGAGGAAATCCTTCAGGTACGCGTCCAGCACCTCTTTCCACGGCAGATCGTATTCGGTCATCTTCCTTTTCGCCCTTTTTGGTGAAATGACGTCGTTTGCTATGTCTCCGCCGCGTCATCCCACTGGATCGCCGCTTCGATCGCCGACTCGTACTCTTCGTCGGTCAAGTTCATCGCGTCGCGCAGTGATGCCAGCAAAACGAGCGTCTTGGCGTCCAGCCCTGCATCGGCTGTTGCGGCGACAAACATTGCCCCTAACGCCCGTTGTTTCTGCTCGATTGACCAAGCACGACAGACGCTGCGAACATAATTGGCCGCTGAAACGCGATTTTGAACCGCTGACGAACAGAGTTGCCCCAGATCGTCGCGATCGATCGGTTCGGGCAAAATTCGATGCCCGATTTCCAACAACGCTTCGATTTCGCGGTCATTAATCGCGCCCCCGTGCAAAACCACCAAAACCGACGCCCTGAACGCTTCCACCCTAAACTGCGTATCTTTTGCTACTTGGTGGTCGCGGGCGCTCATATTCAGGATCGCAGGGTCCCAATTTGACTTGCATCCGTCGCAGCGGACAAAAAGTTCGCTAGCACCAATTGGCACCGTCGGAATAAAGTACAGTGTCAGGAATGGACGTCTCGACTTCAGCGAATACTCGCGAAGCGAACCGCAAGTTGGGCAATGAAAATCGCCCTGACCTCGGGTTCGAGTGATGTTCATTGTGCCGATCAAGATCATTGCAACCGTTTTCTCGCCGTTGAATATGGCTCTACAAAGCATGGACAACTTGACCTAGGGTCAGCCGCTCGATCACAATCTTAATCATGCCCGCACTCGATCCTCAACTTCGAAAACTCCTGACATCACTCCGCGGGCGAGTTCGTCGATACATCGTTGCGGATTCACTGCTGGCGGTTGTCGCGTTTATTTTCGCTGCGTTTTGGATCGGGCTCGCAATCGATTTTATACCCGTTCGGCTAGGCGGAACGGAAATGCCGCGATCGGCGCGAACGGTTTTGCTGGTCGCTGTCGGCATCTCACTGTTGGTAATGACTTTGCGATTGCTGGTCGGACGCTTGCAACGGCCGCTTCCCGACGATTCGCTGGCGCTGTTGATCGAGCGGCATCATCCGGAAATTGGTGGCCGATTGGTGACCGCGGTGCAATTGGAACAGGGCGGGCGAATGGGCGACGCTCATGCCCCGGCCTTGCTGAGACGGGTGCATGCAGAGGCGGCTGCCGCGGTCGGCGGCGTCGATTCGAATCGAATTTTTCGGTGGCAACCGCTGATTCGCAAGGTCTGGCTGGTCGTCCCGATGATGATCGCAACAATTGCCTTTGCAGTGGTCAGCCCATCGGCGTTCGGCCGTGCGGCCGGACGATTGCTGCTGATCACCGACAAACCTTGGCCACGCCAAGCGGCACTGGAAATGGTGGGCGTGGAGTTACCGGTTGTCGGTGCAGACGAAGCGGCAGCCACACCTCCGAAAGTTGTGACTTTCGAAGACGGTGTAGCACGTTTGCCACGTGGGTCTAGCGGTACGCTGCGGGTTTTGGCCCGAGCCGAGGATGCGATTGTCCCGGAAGTTTGCACGGTCTATTTCACCACAGACGGCGGAATTCGCGGGCAAGCGAATATGCGACGCGTCGGCCGTGTGACCGACGGATATCAAGCCTTTTTGCTCGACGGTCCGCCGTTGGCCGGATTGACCGAAAGTGTGACGATCACGGTTCGCGGTCTGGACGCACGGCTGGACGATTATCGAATCGAAGCGGTCGAGCCGCCGGCGCTGAACCGTTTGCAGGTCGTAACGACCGACCCGAATTACTTGCGACCGATTGGGCAAGACGGCGAAGCGTCGACGACGCGAAGTGTTGATTATCAGGCCGGTTTGCGAGTTCGCGAGGGAGCACGAGCGGAATTGAGGGCGCGATCGAGTGTGCCGCTAGGGCGAGTTGACGCGCGGATGCTGGTGGGCAATTCAGATGCGCAAACGCCACCGATCACTGTTTCGGCTGACGGCAGCGAGTTTTCGCTCGTGTTAGACGACATGCGTCAACCGGCAACCATCATTGTGGTGCCCGAAGATCGCGATGGCATTTCGGCCCAAGTCCCCTATCGCTATTTCTTAGGCGTTGTGACCGATGAGAAGCCTGAAATCGAACTGCGACTCAAGGGAATCGGAACCGCGGTGACCCGAAACGCTCGGTTGCCGATTTTTGGGACTGCGAAGGATGATTACGAAATCGACAAATCGTTCGCCACGCTCTCGGTGGTGGACAAGAACGATGTCGTGGCGGCAACGGACGAGCAAGGCGAACCGGTCGCCCGGCCCACTGGCGATGAAAATGTTCGCCGATCAGTCAATTTGCCGATTCGTGGCGACCGCGACGGTAAGTTCGAACTGACGATTGATCTGCGTGATTTAGCGGAAGATAAAAACTCCGGACTGGCGATTCCCGAGCCCGGCGGCGCAATCAACGTGATCGGTGAAGCGTCGGATCGGTACGATTTGGACGGTCGGGTTCATCGAGCGACCAGCCAACTGTACAAGCTGGATATCGTGACGCCCGAAAACCTGCTGGCTTTGCTGGAGCGGCGCGAATTAGCACTGCGTTCGCGTCTCGAACAGACGATCGAAGAAACACGACAACTTCGTGATTCGCTCAGCGGCCTAAGGCCCGACTTGGAAGCGATTGCGGCATCTCCAGCAAACGCTGTGGAGACGGAAAAGCCGAGCGATTCCGCTGGCGACGAAGCTGCAAGCGGCGATACTCAATCCGAGTCCGAAAATGATGAATCAGCGGATTCCGCTGGGCGTGAACGCCAAGTGGTTCGTTTGCGCACCCAACAAATTGGGTTGCAGGCTGCTAAGACGAGCGAAGAGCTGCAGGGGATTGCCACGTCGCTGGACGATCTGCTGGAGGAAATGGCAAACAATCGAGTTGATTCGATCGACCGCAGCGAACGGATTGGCGGCGGTGTGCGTGATCCGCTTCGAGCGATTGTGGCAGGTGATTTGACACTGCTCCGCTCACAAATTGCTCAAATTGAGAAACGTATTGCTGGCCAAGACGCTAAACTGAGTTCCACAAGCTCGACGCAATCGGGCGATGCCGCGTCGCCGTTGACGGCTGATTTGGTTGTCGCGGTTGAATCGGCCGAGAGGGTGCTGCTGCAATTGACCGCTGTGCTCGAAAAAATGCTTGACCTTGAGAGTTTTAACGAGATTCTCGATATGGTGCGGGAATTGATTGACAGCCAGGAGGGTCTTATTGAAAAGACCAAGAAGGAACAGAAGACCCGCGTGCTAGACTTGTTCGATTGATCGATAGCCCCCAACCCGCGGATATGCGGGCAAGAGTGGACGGATGAAAGCTTCCAGATTAACCGTCGTTTTTCTCACAGTCATTTTTGGCTGGTGTTTCCGGCCCGATCCGGTATACGGACAACCGGCGACGCAACCGGTTGCCAATGCCGGTTCGTCACTGGCGGACGAACAACAAAGCGTCGCCGAGCGGTATCGAAAACTGGAAGAACTGCTTTTGCGTTTGGCTGACATGGAAGCGGACGAAAACGCCGAGCGAGCAGCGCTGTTGCGCCGGGCCGCGAAGCAGAGCCGCGATATGTTCGTACTGGACAAGTTGAGCACCGCCAGCCAATCGATCCGCAATGCCCAATTCAAGAATGCGATCGACAGCCAAGGGGCGGCAAAAGACGGTCTCGATCGATTGCTGACCTTGCTGTTGAGCGAAGATCGCCCGCAACGTTTGCGAGACGAGAAAGAACGCGTCGGCAAAATGATCAAAGAACTGAAACTGGTCGAGCGATTGCAGCGAACGACTCGCGCTCGAACCGAAAACGGTGCTGAACTCGATGCGATCAGCGGCGAACAGAAACAAATTGCCCAGCGCGCCGGCAAGGTTCAGGACTCGATGAAAGACGAGGATTCGACTGACGCTGGCGAATCGCCGCAACCACCAGCGGGCGAAGACGACGAGGCCCCAAAGGGTGACCAGTCGAAACCGTCCGAAGCCAAAGACGGCCAAATGAAGCCGGGTGAAGCAAAAGACGGTGAAGCAAAACCGAGTGAGCCGAAAGACGGTGAGCCTAAGTCCGATGGCGGTGAAAAATCGCCAATGCCCAAATCACCGATGCCCAACGAGTCGTCGCCGGCTGAGCCGTCCGGTGATTCCAAGCCAAAAGATTCCAAGCCACAGGACTCCCAACCCGGGCAACCCTCGCAACCTGGCCAACCGTCGGAGGGCTCGCCCGATGATACGCCTCAGCAACCGCCTCAACCACAACAGCCGCAGTCGCCCGAACAACAGGCTCAGCAGCAGTTGAAGCAGGCGATCGAAAAGATGAAGCAGGCTGAGAAGGAGCTGGATGAGGCGAAACGGGACAAGGCGATCCAAGAGCAACTGAAGGCCGAAGAAAA
>DNWZ01000352.1 GCA_003506095.1 Planctomycetaceae bacterium
GTGAACGTCCGCGGAGCCGCACTTGAGAGATCGACCTACGTTTATCGCCTCACTGATCGAAGTGTTGCGAGTGGCGCTGCCGTTGATGATTAGCACCGGCACGTTCTCATTGGTATTGTTCGCAGACCGAACACTGTTGCTGTGGTATCAAGACGGCTCACACATGAGCGCCGCGATGGCGGGCGGAAACCTCTATTGGACTTTGGTTTGCATGCCAATCGGAATCGCGTCGATGACCGGCGCGATCGTCGCACAATTTGTCGGCAGCGGTAAAGAACGGCATGTGGGACGCTTTCTGTGGCAGTCGATTTGGTTTGCCTTGGCGATGATCCCGCTATTCATCGCAATCGCGATCGCCGCACCTTGGATGTTTCGAATCAGCGGCCAACCTGATGAATTGATCGGACCAGAATCAACTTATATGCGGATCTTGATGATCGGCGCGGTCGGTTCGGTGATTGAAACCGGCTTGAGCGGTTTTTTTAGCGGTACACAACGCACTCGAATCATTATGTGGGCCAGTGTCGGAACCGGCCTGGTCAACGTCATGTTCGATGTGTGGTTTATCTTCGGCGGCTTAGGTATCCCGGCACTCGGAATTGCCGGTGCGGCGTGGGCCAGTGTGATCGCGTTTTGGTTTAAGGCGGTTATTTATAGTGCAATTTTGATCGGGCCAACTTTTGATTCACGTTATCGGATTCGACGTGGCTGTCGGTTCGATCGCAAATTGTTAACCAAGTTGATGTATTTCGGCACACCGGCTGGATTGCAGTATTTAACAGAAGCCGCCATCTTCACTTTGATCGTGTTGCAGATCGGCCAATTGGGCGATATTCCGCTGCGAGCGACAACGATGGCGATCAATTTTAATATGGTCGCTTTTATCCCATTGATCGGCGTTTCGATCGCCGCGTCAGTCTTGGTCGGACACCACTTAACATCCACGGGCGTGGTTGGGGCAGTCATTGCGACGCGATCGGCTCTTGCGATCGGAGCAGCTTACTCAACGTTTTGGGCGATTCTGTACATCTTCGCACCGGATTGGTTGCTGTCGTTTTATCGGCTAGGTCAATCCGATACTGACACGATCCAAGCGATTGCGATCGCACGCACGCTGTTAAAGTTTGTTGCGATTTACGTCTTTTTTGACTTTGTGCAATTGATCCTCGCAGGCGCACTGCGTGGCGCTGGCGACACATGGTTTGTGCTCGGATCGGTCATTGTCGCATCTTTCACATCCATCATCATTGGAATGATCGGTGCCGACTTTGCGGCCAAACACTTTGAAATCTCAGTGCTCTATTGGTGGTGGGGAATCATCACACTTTGGGTATGGTTGTTAGCCATCGTGATGATCGCCCGTTACCGCGGCGGTCGCTGGCAAGCGATGCGAATGGTGTCGTAAACCGGTTGGCACAACTACTGGCGGTCAACCCAAGGAATTCGGCCCGCATTTGCAATCATGGTCGTCTCAATAAACACTTTGACCTTTTCGATAACCCCAGGAACGTCATTGATTAACGAAGCGCCATCAAGTGACGTCGGCAACGCGAGATACTGCAAGTCCTTCACCTCGCCGCGGGCCATTCGTTTCTTTAAACCTTCCAGTTTTTTGTGAAATCGATCCGTTTCACTCGCTTGGCGACTCGTCTTGCCAACAATGATTTGGAATGGCAATTGGACGAAGATGCGATCGTTGACTGCTTCCTCCAGCGAAACCCCTTTGATCACTCGCTCTGGCGAGATCAGCACCATTGCCTTGACGTCTTGCCCCTGCTTGAGCGCACCGACACTGGGGAAGTTCAAATCGCGAACCGCCCAGTGAGACGCCAAAATGGCTCCCTCACGAACCCCGATCAATGTTAAAGCATTCAGGTTCAGACGCTGGGCGTTATTCTCCTCCACCAAAAACTTCTTCACCGCTTCTAAATCACCCGTGATCATGCCCATTACGTCCGCTTTTCCCATGCGGCTGACATCGAACTCGCGTTTCAGTCCAGCAACTTCTTGTTCTTTGCTTCCGCCGTGTCCTCGAAACTCCGGAACGACTACCGCGCATCCTGCGTCCCACAAAGCCTTTACCAAACCACCGTAGGGACTCGCTTGGCCTTGCCATTCGTGCATCAGAATCACTGGCACGGCTTCTTTCCCTTTATCGGACGGGAAATAAATGGTGCGAATGGCCACCCCATCGGCCGTTGTCAGCGTGATTGTCTTGGGCTGCGGCCGCTCTGGAGCCTTTACGCCCGGTCTGGCTGGCGGCGTCGCCGGGCGTTGACCGGCCACGGGAGCCGCAGCGCCGGGTTTTGGCGCGTTCACAACCGGCGCACCTGGTTGAGCAACCGGCGGTTTGCCCGGCGCAGGTCTCGCGCCGGGCTGCGGAGCGGCCAGTTGCCCCACTGCGATCGTCGGTGAAAACAATGCGACCAAGCCAACCATCGCCCCCACTAAAATCGTGCGGTGATTGGGAACCAAGTGTTCAGTGTTTTTCATGGCAATCGTCAAACATTCGCGGTTGCGTCGGCAAAGCTCGCCGGCTCAGAAGAGGATTTCAGCAGATCCTTTATGCTAAACCGCTGAGCCCGGCGGGTCAAATACCGCTGTCGACGGATTGCAACAGCCACTGACCAAATCCCCCTTTTCGGATAGGTTCTCACAGCGGATTGCTGGGCACAGACGAATGCCTGTGCTGATTTGGACGCAACAGTCGGTGAACTTCGCCGAGGCAAACAAACATCCAGATAGTCGCTCTGCATCACTCATCATGAGCGTGACGGCAACGCGTAGATCGATTGGGATACGACCCGCGTGAACAGCAACTGACGCCGCGGGATTCGCGTCACTTGTGGATCTCAGGATGCTAATTGATGTGTCAACCACGCAACAGCAGACGTAGCCGAGCCAGCAATACGCAAAAAGAACGAATCGCTATCGTTTCTTCAACACGAACACCGAATCGATCAAGTCGTCGTCGATTTCTCGTGGCGATTCGAGGTCGTAGTTGAAGTCATACGAACCGACAATCTCGAGTTCCGGAACCGCCGCGAGCGTCTGCATGAATTGTTTCACCGTGTACAATCGCAGCGGAAAATCGGTGCGACAGCGAATCGTTTTTCCAGGTGAACGAGCGGTCAAAACCACATGAATCTGCTCAATCCGCTTGCGACGATTAAAGTCGGTGACACGCAACGTCACGTTCACTGTGGTCACGCCGTGCGCCGCCTTCCAACGTTCAATGCACTGCTTTTCGGCATCCAGTGGGATGATGTGCAGCCCGAGAATGTACAGCCCGCCCGATCGCAACTGCGCCGCAACCGACTTCAGATGGCTGACCGCCGACTTTTCATCCGTCAAATGGCGAAAAGTGTTGAAGGTGCAAAACGCGGCGTCAAACGTGCCCGGTAAATCAAGATTCGTAAAATCGGCTTGGGTCAATGTCGCATTCAAACCGCGTCGCTTTAACTTGTTTCGCAGGTAATTCAGCGATGGCACATTTAAATCGATCCCAGTGACATCAAACCCTTCGGACGCCATTGCCGTCACCAAACGCCCGCTGCCACAACCGGGTTCGAAAACTCGCTTGACTGGACCATCGGCAAACCGCTCAAACGCGGCCAAAAAGAAATCGACTTCCGCCGCCGTCTCGTCGCGAAACACCATGTCAAAGTATTGAGGGAAATCGTACCAGTTGGCGAGTTCACGCGAGCGAAGTGTTGACATAGTGAAGCGAGACTACGGAAAGAAACAGGTAACGAAAATTAAGAACTGGCGCTGCGATAACTCTTCAACGATTTCTTGAACAGCCATCGGCTGACCGTGATCGCGATGATGGTGGACAACACCGCCCACGCTGCCAACGGCCATTCCCAGTCGGCACGCGGTCTAAGCGGTTGTGCCAAGATGCGTGCCGGGACATTGACGACGACCAAAACCGGTATCACAAAAACGAAGAATCCTAACAACGGCCGCCCAAGCGGAGTGTTATAAATTTCCATCGGATAGCGGCTGAAGTTGGTGATGTAAAACCAAAAATCATACAAAGATTGATTCCGCCCGAGCCATACGCTGGTCGCGGCCAAGCAGATCATCACGCTGTACATGATGCCAACACCACACAGGACAAAAAAGATATACAGCAAGATCGATAGCACAGAAGGATAAACCGGGTCGACCTCGCGCGTGGCCATCGAGTAGATGCTGAACGCTGCGATCAATAACCCGACGAAAAAGTTTGACAGCGCACTCCATTCGATCCGCCGCAACGATATTAAGAATTGCGTATCGATCGGTTTCAGTAGTGCAAAGTCGAGCCCGCCGGTGCGTATCAATTCACTGAACTCGGCCATGTTGGGCATAAAGAACGCTTGCACGATGCTGTTGATGAACCACACCGTCGCCAGAAACAGAAAAAACTCGTCACGCATCCATCCCGTATCTTGGCCGATCATCGACGTAAAGCGAAAAATGATCAGGTAAAAGCCGACGTTCATCGCCGTCCAAGCGACACTGCTGATGCACTGGAAAATGAAGTCGGCGCGAAATGTCATGTCGCGAATCAGGCTGTTGCGCGCGAACGTCAAAAAGACTTTAGAGTATCGCGGACGTATCGTTGGACCGGTCATGAATTAACCTCCGAATCCGCTGTATCTGTTCAAACCGCGCTGGTACATCCACCGGCATGTGATGATAAAGAAAACCACCCAACAGGCTTCGGTCGCCATCTCGGTCGCGAGTTCATCTTCGGGGATTTTCTGCAGGAAGATCGCCGCCGGGAAATAGGCCAGGTATTTCAGCGGCAACAGATTCACAAACCATTCGATGTCCGGCGGCAATAACGACAGCGGGAACATGTGGCCAGAAAGAAAGAAGCTGAACAACATAAAGATCAGCAACAGGGAGTTCACTTCCAATAGCCAAAAACTGATCAGGCCGATGGTCGCTTCCAGAAAGAATCCGATCATGAAACCCATGACCAACGAACCAAGAAACGCAATGAAGTACACCGGCGGCGGAAAACCTTCGGTGAAGAATCCTCGGCACAGAAAAAACACGAATGCGAACGGCAAAGTGGCGACGACGTAGTAGGCCAACTTGTGAGCGATTCGCGTGCACAGCAGAAAGCTGATCAGGTCGACCGGCTGGATCAAATATTTTTTGATCTCGCCCTGGCGCACCTGCAAGGCGATTCCCGACGCCAAGCCCGGCATGCTGGAAAACGCGCGGGCGATCATGGTCAGCAGGAAATAAGCGACCATGTCAGGCAATGCATAACCGCCCAACATCGGCGGGTTGGATTCGTCGCTGCGCGATTCGGCCGCGACCGCGTTGAAGATCGCCCCCCAAAGAAAAATCT
>DNWZ01000421.1:0-6365 GCA_003506095.1 Planctomycetaceae bacterium
GCAGATTCAATGGGGCAGTGGTTGAGCGAACAGGGGTATTTGGTCGAAATCGCTCACACGCTTGCCGCTGCAAAATCCAAACTGAAACAAACCTCGTTCAGTTTAATGCTGACCGATTTGCGTTTGGGCGAGGATGACGGATTCGAGTTGATTCAGCACGCTCGGCGCTCGCAACCGCAATGCAGCATTCTGGTAATCACTGGCTATGCGACACCCGAAACGGCGGTGGATGCGGTTCGCGCCGGCGCGTTTGACGTGCTGACTAAACCGCTGATCGACGAAGAATTGTTGCTCGCGATTCACCGTGCGACCAGCCAACGCAAAGTTGCTGAAGAGAACGAGCGACTTCGTCAGCAATTGGAAACGCGACTGGGGATGGAAAACATCATCAGCCACGATTACCGCATGCATAAGATTTTCAAGGTTATCGACAGCGTCGCCGACGCCCGGGCATCGATCCTGATCACGGGCGAGAACGGTACCGGCAAATCGATGATCGCTCGAGCGATTCATAATCGCAGCCAACGCCGCAATGGACCATTTATCGAAGTCGCCTGTGGTGCGTTGCCCGATACGTTATTGGAAAGCGAATTATTTGGCCACGTTGCCGGCGCGTTTACTGGTGCAGCATCGGATCGGCTTGGCAAGTTCGATTTAGCGGATGGTGGCACGCTTTTTTTGGACGAAATCGGCACGGCATCGCCAGCGTTGCAGGTGAAATTGTTGCGAGTTTTGCAAGAGTTTCAGTTTGAGCCGCTGGGCGGGGTGAAAACACGTTCGGTCGATACCCGTGTAATTTTGGCGACCAACGAAGATCTAGCTGCCGCCGTTTCGTCGGGTAAGTTCCGCCAAGATTTGTTCTATCGAATCAACGTCATCGGGATCGAATTGCCGTCATTGCGGGAACGTCCAGGCGATGTTCCTTTGCTAGTCGACCATTTCCTGCGGGAGATCGTGAAAGCGGGTGGCCGCAAATCCGAAGGGTTCGACAACCAAGCAATGACCCTACTGCAGCGGTATTCTTGGCCAGGAAACATTCGTCAGTTGGAAAATGCCGTGGAGCGGGCGGTGTTGCTGGGGCAGGGGCCTAAGTTAACCGTCGAGGACCTGCCGCCGGAATTATGGAGTGAGCCACAGACGATCACGTCCTTGAAGGGCTCAGCAATTGCATCCAGTACGGCCGTGGAACAGCCCGAAGCATCGTCTGGCACACACTTGCGCGGCGCACTGGCTGAACCAGAACGTCAAATCATCCTCAAGACGCTGCACGATCATCACTGGAATCGATCGGCGACGGCTGAAAAACTAGGGATCAACCGGACGACGCTTTACAAGAAAATGAAGCGCCTGGGGTTGGACGATCCTCGGTTGCAATATGCCAATCTTGGCAAGTAGCAGCAGTTTTGCGCGCCGCAAACACCAGAACTACCTACCCAGCCCGAAAAGTCGACTCAAGTCCTGCAATCATAAACGTCGATACAGTCTGACAGGTGGCCTCGCGTTTTCGTAGCCACGGGATTCAATCCGTCGGACCGGGCTTAAGCTGCGATGGCCGGACTTACCTATCAGGACGATTTGCCGCTTGGCGAAAAACGCCCCGGTAAGATTTCGCACTGGGTAACCGATTGGGGCGGCATGGTGGTCGACGGGGTCTCGACCGTCGGCGATATCGCGATTTTTGCCTATCAGATGTTCGTGTGGATGTTCACACGACGTCCGGCCAAGGGCACGCTTCTGATCAATTTCTACCACGTCGGAGTGTTGAGCCTGCCCGTGGTAGCGCTCACGGGCACGTTCATCGGCATGGTGCTGGCGGTTCAAAGCCATCGCCAGTTCGCGATGATCGGGATGGAAAATCGCTTGGGAGCGGTGATTAATTCGTCCCTCGTGCGAGAATTGGGACCGGTTTTGGCAGCAACCATGCTAGCCGGGCGAGTCGGTAGCGCGATCGCTGCTGTGATCGGGACCATGCGGGTTACCGAGCAGATCGAAGCGCTGACAACGATGGGTGCCAATCCGATTCATTATCTAGTCGTGCCTCGTTTTCTTGCCTGTCTGTTGCTGATTCCTGCACTGACGATCATGGCCGACTTTATGGGCATCGTCGGCGGATACTTTTACAGTGTCGTTGTGCTGGGGATCGACCACGCGGCGTATCTGCAGAATAGCGCCGATTTTGTGACCGGGTATGATCTGTTTAGCGGGATTTTAAAGAGCATCTTCTTCGGCGGGATTATCGCAATCGTCAGTTGTTATCGCGGTTTCAACTGCCAAGCTGGAGCTGAAGGTGTCGGACAAGCTGCGACTGCTGCGTTCGTGATGTCGTTTGTTTTAATCCTGGGTGTCGATCTTGTGTTAAACATCCTGTTGGAAGCCTTTTATTACGCAGTCTGGGCGCCGGAAACATCTTTATGAACCCAGAAAAAGCTGCGGAGATCGATTTCCAGAGCGTGCCGCTGGATCCTGACACGCTGGATGATGTATCCCAAGCAGAGCGTCCGATTGTGGAAGTGCGGGGGGTGACGGTTCGTTTCGAGTCGCAAACGATTTTGAAAGAGATCGATTTGCAAATCGAACGAGGCCAAACGCTGGCAATCATTGGCGAGAGCGGATGCGGCAAAACGGTGTTGATGAAAACGATCATCGGCCTGATTGCTCCGAGCCAAGGGGCGGTCTTGTTTGACGGTCGCGACCTTGGGCGAATCAGCCAGCAGGAGATGACGCGCACACGCCGCCGCTTTGGGTTTGTGTTTCAGAACGCAGCATTGTTTGACAGCATGAACATCTTTGACAACATCGCATTCCCGATCCTGCAGCACGAAAAGGCTTCGGACAGCGAAATCGAAGGCCGAGTGATGGAAAAGCTGTCGGAGGTAGGATTGCCACCCGAAGCGGCAATGAAGTTTCCTGCCGAACTTTCTGGCGGGATGCGAAAACGCGTGGGGCTGGCGCGAGCTCTGATTCTGCAGCCCGAGTTAGTTGTCTACGACGAACCGACCACAGGACTCGATCCCATCATGAGCGACGTGATCAACGAGCTGATCTTGGCCACTCGCCGCAACTATCCGGTCACCAGCGTGATTGTGACACACGATATGCGAACGGCAAGAAAAGTGGCGAATCGAGTGGTGATGCTTTACCCGCGGCGCAGGTTGGAGGCCGACCAATCCCAAATGCTGTTCGACGGCTCGCCAAGCGACCTCGATCACGCAGACGATCGACGCGTCAGGCAGTTTGTGCGCGGCGAAGCGGGCGAACGCATCAATGAATTATTAAGAGAAACGGCTGCGATTTCGCAGCCGGCAGCTTCACAAGCGTAATCACCCAATGCAATGGCGTGCGTTTGATCGAGTTGCTGCAGTAAACAAGAAGGGCTAACGAAGGTTGGTTGATCATGGATGATACAAAGCTGCGTTTCGGTGTCGGCGTGCTGGTGCTATCTGCAATCGGCGTCAGCGTGATCCTGACGTTTCTTTTCGGCGCTTTTCCAGCCGTTTTGGCTAGAAATTACAACATCACAGTGGATATCGATTCCGCCGCCGGAATCAGCAACAACACTCCGGTATTGAGAGACGGAGTCCGGATTGGCCGCGTTTCGCAAATTCAGCTTCGTCCCGAAGGCGGCGTACAATTAACACTCGCAATTGATGCCGACCGCCAACTAACTCGCGCTTATGTTCCTAAAGTAGGGTCCACTTCACTGGTCACTGGTGATGCCAAGCTGGAGTTTCAAAAAGATTTGTCGGTGGCGCTTGAGAATCTCGATGGCCAAGCCCCCGTCGGACAAGTTCCGGTGCCTAGTAATAATCAGTGGGACCCGCCGGAGGAAGAATTGTTAACAACCTTCTACGGCGATGGCGACTACATAAAGGCGAGGAATTCCTCCACCGACGCGATAGCCGCAATCGCCAGCCTTGAAGACGATATGCGAAACACCTTGACGTCGGTTAAAGAAGCGGGCGAAGCATTAAAAAACGCTGGCGAATCCGTGAATAAACTCGCCGACTCGGTTCGTGGCATTGTCTCCGACAACGACAACAATTTCCGCGACATCGCAGGAAATGCGAACAAAGCGCTGGTGGAGTTTCAAACCGCGATGTTTCGCATCAACGAAATCACCGGCGATCCCGAGTTGCGAGCCCGACTGATCGAGTCGCTCGATTCGCTGCCCCGCGTGCTGAACGAAGCCGAACTGGCACTCAGTAACACGAAGACGACAATGAAAAAGTTTGAACAAGTCGGCCAAGCAGCTGAAACAGCCTTTCTGAACGCGGGTCAAACACTTGGCACTTTTGATCGAACGCTTGGAAACATCGAAAAATTTACCGAACCGCTGGGGGAACGCGGCCCCGAAATGGTCGAACAGGTGCTCAACAGCTTTGCCAATCTAGACGCCACGCTGCAGCAGATCACCCAGTTTGGCGACATGGTCAATAACAGCGACGGCAGTTTGCGCCGTATCATCGAAGACGACGAGCTCTACTTTCAGGTAAAACGAACCCTTGGTAACATCGAACAGGCCACGATGCGAATCCGCCCGATCCTGGATGACGTTCGAATCTTTACTGATAAAGTCGCTCGCGACCCAAGCCAACTGGGCGTCAAAGGTGCGTTAAGTGCTCGGCCAAATGGATTGGGACTGAAATAATCGAATCCGTCACACACTCGTCGCGAAAAAAACAGAACCGGTGACGCTACCCTGCGGCTGATTGACCGAAATGCGATTAACGCGGTGCAGTCACGACACCGGCTCGAGATTGGCTCCGAAGTTGATCGGCACGCCCGAGAACCTGGTCCGTCGGTTCAATCACTTGTGGAACCAGATCAACATCAATAATTCGCTCATCGCGAATCTCCCAAGGCCACAACGACTCGGTGATAAAATCTAACCCGGGATACTGATACCAAGGAGGGTTGATTCGCGTTTTCAAGGTCTCTGTTCGATAGCCGTCCTTCTCAACCCGTATCTCCCGGGTTCCGTAATAAACAAACGGCGACGCCGCAGGTGCTGTCCCGATCAACTGATTGTCAACCGAAACGGTCGCACCAGGCGGATTAGTTCGAACCGTCATACGCCGTCGAACGCATCCGGTTGTCGTGGCCTGAAAACCGAGCGATAAAACAGCAGCCCACAAAAACCGCCGAAAAAATCGGCTAGGATCGGAATGAAACCGCATCGAAAAAAAACTTCTCTTTGACATAAAGTTGGGTTTAAACAATCCAGCCAACCAATCGCCAGACGAAAATCCGCATGAACGACCAATTCGTTACTGAAATCACGCGGCGGGCGATGGCAACCGAGTTTGCAATCATTCTCCCAGGGCAATCACCACGTGACACGGAAGCCGCGATCGATGCTTTAGATCTGCTTGAAAAAATAGAATCTAAGCTGACCATCTATAGTACCGACAGCGAAATCTCGCGAATCAATCAATCCGCTGGCAAACAACCCTTACATGTCAGCAACGATGTGTTTCAACTGATCGCACAGGCAATCTCAATCAGCGAGCAAACCGGCGGCGCATTCGACATCACAGCTGGCCCATTGATCGAGTGCTGGGGCTTTACCAAACGCCGAGGCCAAAAACCAACCGACCAGCAGATCGAAACTGCCAGGATGTGCGTCGGATGGCAGCAAGTCGAACTAAACCACCAAGAAAAAACCGTTTTCCTAAAACTCCCCGGGATGAAAATCAACCTGGGTGGCATCGGTAAAGGATATGCGATCGATCGATTAGCAGATCATCTAAGACAAAACGCTGTTAATCAATTTCTGATTCACGGAGGAAAAAGCACGATCCTAGCGTCAACCGATAAAACAAACCCACAAGCCGAGCCATGGAAAATCGCAATCCAACATCCGCTTCGGCCTACAAGAAGGCTCACCGAAATAGAGATCAGTAACGGTGCTATCGGAACAAGTGGATCAGGGAAACAATTCTTCCACCACAAAGGGAAAAGGATAGGCCATGTAATCGATCCGCGAACCGGCCGCCCCGCTGGTGACGCGTTATCACTTACGATCCAAACAAAAAACGCCACAAACGCAGACGCCTATTCAACAGCGTGCTTTGTCGAAGGCCTTCACGCGACAGAAACGATTGTTCGAATGCACCAAAGCCAATGCAAACTAGGAAACGAAACGGACGGTCCCTACTTTGCCGTCGCGATCAAAGAAACGACCACCGGAAACGACGTCGAAGTCATAGAACTGGGAGCGATTGTATCAGCCTAGACAGGGAGAAGGCGAACAATAAGAAACGCACAAGAGAAACGTGAACAGACAAGAGTGTTCCGAAACAGAAACGAAAAAAGCCCCAGCTGTCGAAACAACTGGGGCTTTTAAAAACCCGGCGATACCTACT
>DNWZ01000421.1:6420-6786 GCA_003506095.1 Planctomycetaceae bacterium
ACTTAAAAGAGTGCTCACTGAAGAGCGAAACTAACTTTAGGTCGTCGAGAGTGCGAGATATCGACGGCCAATCATTCGCCCGTTAGTACTAGTTTGCTCAACGAATTACTCCGCTTACACGTCTAGCCTATCAACCTGGTAGTCTTCCAGGGGGCTTTCGTCAAATGACATACGAAACCTAATCTCGGGGAGGGCTTCACGCTTAGATGCTTTCAGCGTTTATCCTTTCCGTAGTTAGCTATCCAGCCGTGCCGCTAGCGCGACAACTGGTACACCAGAGCTACGTCCAACTAAATCCTCTCGTACTAAAGTTGAACCCCCTCAAGTTTCGAACGCCCACAGCAGATAGGGACCGACCTGTCTCAC
>DNWZ01000846.1 GCA_003506095.1 Planctomycetaceae bacterium
AATGCAGGTTTTCGTTGGCTTCCTTGCGCCAGAATCCGTCTGGGTCATCCTTCGCGGCCTTGTAAAGTTCCTCGTATTGCGCCTTGGACGAAATCACCGCGTTGCGAGTGAACGATTCCGATGGCGGGAACAACCGATCCTCGATCAGCACATGGTCAATTTGGCCGGACGATTCGTGCTGGGCAGATTTTTGGTGGGACGTTTCTGGGCGGGCCGAGACTGGCTGTGGGACGGCATCGGACATAGCATTCTTTGGCTTACGGGAAAATGGTACGACATCCTCAGCCGCTAAGTTTACCTAAAAATCCCGTAGCCTGTGACCCCGCAAAGTTTCGCATTTTTGTTGGTCCCACCGCTGGAATCCGCTGGGTTCACCGCAATCGATCGCAAAAAATCCGAATCGAGTGAACGATTAACCCATACGGGCTAGGCACCTGCTTCGGACAGCCCCTCGAAAGCCACCGAGGCAGTCTTCTCCTGTTATGATCGTGATTCCGCTGAAGCTTGCCCAGCTTGCGAAGCGTCTCTCATTTCAACTCGCCTGCTAAACGATCAACCACCCATTCCCGATGACAAACCGCTTGCCCTTGCTGACAATGCGATTGACGGTCGCGTTTTTCTTCTGCCTGATTTATCCGTCTCCGAATCACTCGTTCATTCACGCCAGCGAAACCTCCAATCGCCTTCCGCATGCCACGCCTGAACAAAGCGGAATGGCGAAGGGGTCGCTCGACGCAATTAATGATTTGGTCGAGCAAGCGATCGGAGAAGCGAAATTGCCTGGCGCAGTAGTCACGATCGGCTATCGCGGATCGATCGTCTTTCAGAAATCTTATGGCAATCGCCGCTCGGTTCCTGTGTCTGAACCGATGCAGAACGATACCGTATTCGATTTAGCCTCGCTGACCAAACCGATTGCCACAGCGACCTCGATCATGCATTTAGTTGATAGGGGAAAAATCAGCATCGATGATAAAGTCGCAGACCATCTTCCCGATTTTGCAAAAGAGGGGAAACAAGATGTCACGGTCAAACAGCTTCTGCTGCACATCGGCGGATTGATTCCCGATAATGCAATGGCCGACTACAGCGACGGTCCTGAAATCACGCGGCAAAAATTCCTGGGACTGAAGTTTAATTACCAACCCGGCACTAAGTTTCGTTATTCCGACGTCGGTTTCCAGGTGCTCGGCGAACTGATACTCGCCAAGACAGGGAAAACCGTTGCAGAGTATTCGTCGGAGAATATCTTCCAGCCGCTGAAGATGATCGAAACCGGCTACCTGCCCGGTGAAAGCCTGCGCAAGCGTGCCGCGCCAACTCAACAACGAGATGGCCAGTGGATGGTTGGTGAAGTCCACGATCCGCGAGCCTACGCGATGGGCGGCATTGCTGGTCATGCAGGTCTTTTTGGCACCGCTGACGATCTAGCAATCTACTCGCAGATGATGCTTCAAGGCGGATCTTATAAGGGGATACAAATCCTTGCCAAAGAAACCTTTGACGCCATGACAGCGGCTTATGAAGTGCCCAATGCAAAACGCGGACTCGGCTGGGACAAACAATCGGGATATTCGTCCAACCGCGGCGAGTCGATGACGCCATCGGCGTTCGGCCATGGTGGTTTTACCGGTACTGCGATTTGGATCGACCCGGAGTTGGAATTGTTTGTGATTTTCCTCAGCAATCGCGTCCACCCCGATGGCAAGGGCAGCGTCAATCCGCTTGCCGGAGCGATCGGCAAAGTCGCTGCTGACGCGGCAATTGCGGCTCTTGGCGCACAAGCTGGTATTGCCCCCAACCCAGCGCCCCAATCGCCAGCGATCGTTCGCTGTGGCATTGATGTTTTGGTGCAACAAAACTTTTCCGCACTGTCGGGCCGACGCGTTGGCTTGATCACTAATCATACCGGCGTCGCTCGTGATGGCACTCCGAGTCGCATCTTGTTGCACCAATCACCGGCGGTCAATTTGGTTGCGTTGCTTAGTCCCGAACACGGCATTGCGGGCCGATTGGATCAAGAAAATATCACCGACACCATCGACCCTGATACCGGTATCAAAGTATTCAGTCTGTATGGAAAAGACCGCAAGCCTTCGCCGGAATCTTTGCAAGGAATCGATACGCTTGTATTTGATATCCAAGATGTCGGCTGTCGGTTCTACACTTATATTTCGACGATGGGCGAAGCGATGCGGGTGGCGGGCCAGCACAGCATTCGCTTTGTTGTGCTCGATCGCCCCAACCCGATCAACGGCATGGATATCGGGGGGCCGATCCTTGACGCCGGGGCGGAATCCTTTGTTGGATTTCATACGATTCCTGTTCGACACGGCATGACGGTCGGCGAAATCGCGGCCCTGTTGAATGAAGAACTCGACTTGAAAGTCGATTTGCAAGTGATTCGATGCGAAGGCTGGAAACGAGAAGATTTTTATGACGCGACCGGCCTGTTTTGGGTCAATCCGTCACCCAACATGCGAACGCTCAACCAAGCGATTCTCTACCCCGGTGTCGGATTGTTGGAGTACACCAACCTATCGGTCGGCCGCGGAACCGATACACCGTTCGAAATAATTGGCGCACCGTGGCTAGACGCGCGAGCCGTTGCTGCGGAGTTGCAATCCAGCAAGCTGTCCGGCGTAGCGATCATCCCGACACGGTTCACCCCCGGATCCAGCAAGTTTGTCAACGAGCCCTGCCAGGGCTTGCAGTTGCTTGTTACCGATCGCCGAACGCTCGATCCGATCCGACTGGGGCTTGCAATCGCGGTTGCCCTGAAGAAGCATCACCCAGGACAATGGGAGCACAAGAATTTCAACCGCCTGCTGAGCAGCCAAGAGATTTTTGATGCGCTGGTTGCAGGCCAATCGGTTGAGGAATTGCTGCAGGTCACGCAACCGAATCTCCAGGCGTTTGTCCAGCGTCGCAAGCCGTTTCTGAAGTATTAGGCAGTGTTTTTCGCTGTCGCAAGTCTTTCTTCCGTGATCGCACAGACGACCATGCGGCAGACGGGTGCCACCCATCGGATTTGTTGAATCCGACGCTTGACGAGTACAATCTGAACGTGATAGGCTTCGCTCTCAGACAGAAATTAGGATTAGTCGCTGGACGACTTCGAGAAGTCGGCAGGCGGTTTAGCGGTCCGATCTGTCTTGCCATTCGGGGGATTAGCTCAGTTGGGAGAGCGCTTGCATGGCATGCAAGAGGTCATCGGTTCAAGTCCGTTATCCTCCATCTATGAAGCCCCGGAAAGCACAGGGAAAACATCATTTTCCCCTGTGTTTTCCGGGGTTTTTTCGTCGACAATCGAGGCGCCGCATCGTGTGCCGCTCTTGCGGTTTTTTGTGCCGCCTTTGTCCCGTTGTTTATCGTCTGGCTGTTTTCGGTCGCCGCCTCAAAGTCTGCCTTGGTCATGTTGCCGGCAGTGTTTCGGTCGGTTTTGACCAGTGTTCATCTGATTCCGGTATCGAAAGAACGTGAGCGTTCGATCGAGCGGCGACCGCCCTCGTGTGCTCGTCTGATGGGTGAATCAGCTTTGCGGTGAGAGTGATCTTTCAAATGACGTTGGCTTTCGATATTTGAATTCTGAAAACTATTCGTCCTTGGCTCTGACGCCGCTGTTTGAATCGCTCGGATCGGTGCCCGTAGTGGTTTGGTTGCCTTTTTCGTCGCCGTTTTCTGCATCGGCTAACTGAGGCTCGGGGATAAATCGGTAGCCTGCGTCGCGAATGGTCAGTAGATGGCGCGGCGACGCCGGGTCGGCTTCGATGATCTTTCGAAGTCTGACAACAAATTGATCAACAGCGCGAGTTTGAAGATTGCCGTTCATCTCCCACACTTCGCTCAGCAATTCCCCTCGGCTGATCACTCGTTGAGGGTTTTCGACTAAGTATCTCAACAGGCGAAGTTCCTTAGGGGTCATGCGAACGTTTTTGCCTGCTGATGTCGCTTGGTGCGTTTCAAAATTGACGGTGACCTGGCCGAATTGAGCGGTCGTGATTTGTTTGGGTTTTGATGGTGCGGCGGTTAATAGGTTGTTAGTCGGTGCTTGATAGAGCTGCATCAGATTTTTGACGCGGCTGAGTAGTTCATCAAGGTCGAACGGCTTTGACATGTATTGATTAGCACCGACATTGAACCCGCGAGTGCGATCTTCTGCTAAGGTCCGCGCGGAGAGCATCAGGACGGGCACGCGACTTCCTTGGTTGCGGATCGATTCGCAAACCGCATACCCGCTCATTCCCGGCAGCATTAGATCGAGAATCACCAGGCAGATCCCTTCGCCGGTGTGGCCAAACATTCGCAGCGCCGTTGGACCATCTTCACACAATGTGACGCGATACCCTTCCGCTTCGAGGTTGTATTTAATGCCAACACCGAGATGTTTTTCGTCTTCAACGACCAGGATGTGAGGTCGCATCGGGGCCTTTCTTTCATTGGGGGGGCAACGTGTCGCAACCCGGCTAGATCTTACTGGGCTGGTTTTAGCTTAGGATTTTCTGGCAACGAAGTATCTTGTGGCGGCGATTCGTCTTCCGATTCGCAGGAGATCAAATTGGGCAGGGTGACACAGAATGATGTGCCGCTGGGTTCGGATTCCGGACCGTTACCGGTTGCTGCACTTTGGGTTTCGATATGAATCGATCCGCCTAAAGATCGCGTTACGGAGCGGACCAGATAGAGCCCCAGGCCGGTGCCGGGTTTGGATCGTTCAAGTTCGCTGCCCAGCCGAACAAACCGTCCGAAAACCTTACGTCGTAGATTGGGCGGAATCCCGGGCCCGTTGTCGCTGACCCGGACAATCGCCTGTTGCCCTGAAGCGTGGGCGGTGACTCTGACTTCCGGCGGGTCGCCTCCGTACTTGACCGCGTTGTCGATCAGGTTTCGAAACAGGATTTCCAGCTCGGTCGGTTTGCTGCGGATAATCATTGCCGGCGCGTCGACATCGACCCAATCGTGGTCGACATTGTGGCGGACGCAAACAGCACTGGCACAGTGCAGCAGCAGTTCGTCGAGGCGGACGTTTTCGGGCTGGGCAGCGTCGGAGCCGCGTTCGATTCGTGCGGCGTCCAGCAAGTGATTGATCAATTGGTCCAGTCGTTCGACGTCGGCCAGCATGATGCGATGAAAATCAGCGCTTTGGGCTTCGTCGACGCTGCGGCGGGAAAGGGTTTGGAGATAGAGTTTCAGCGATGCGATCGGGCTTTTCAGTTCGTGAGTGACGCTGTCGATGAAGTTTGATTGTCGGCGATTGAGATTGATCGCCTTAACGGTCAGCGTCAGGTAGGCGATCACGCCAGCCAGCACCACGCCCAAGCCGATCGTGCCGATTGCCAGCACGACATAATAAATGGCTGTTGAAGCCGGATTGATGCTTGCGGCGACCACGTTGATCGCTACCCAGCCAATCGCCAGGGCAACGACGGTAACGATCATCACGACGCCCAAGGTGATGGGCGCCCTCAGCGAACGGCGTTCGAGCATTTTTCGAACTTTATCGTGGCGGTTGTAAGGGTGATTGCGGTATATTTTGCGTTACGCAATGTACCGGTTGGACGATTCCGGCCTAGAGATTGCAGGGTAGGCGACTGCGGTTGCGACGCGTGATTGCTTTGAGCTTCTCCGAGTTCGCGGCTCTGGTGGGAAAGCAGGGCGGCATTGCGTCGCGTTTGTGCTCGTTTATTTTCCATTAATTTTTGGCTTTCCAATTCGAGACAATGATACACTGTGTGGATTCCATGTCTGACTGGCAATTGCCACGATCGAAAGTCGGTCAGTTCATTTATCGCAGAAAGCCGATTTTTCGGGCAGAGGGTGCCACCCGATGAGTGCTGAAACACAAGCGATCCAGATCCCTGAAAAGATAATGCGTCAAATTCGCACGGATTCGCAGAACTCGATCCTTCGAGCAAGGTTATGTCCATCACGGAGTGAAATTATTCAGCTCCGATGCGTTGATTATCGTCGCGAGACTGACAACCAATTCGGCGCACAGTTGTGGTATTTCGAGGGTTTCGGTGTTGATGAATCGAGCAGAAAGTTGCCAATTTTCGGTGCGTTAGAGTATTCGATTCAGTTCGGACTTCACGATCTGGTCGACGATGGCGTGTTCGATTCTTTGTCACAGCGTGATCGATTTCACAGCGTTTACAGACGTGGTCAGGTACGGACTTCGATCTGGCATCCGGCCCATCGCTGGTTGATTGTGGGCATGCTGTTGGTCGCTTTGGCAACGGCAATCAAATTTTATCCGTTACTGTTTGCCGAGTGATTGCATCCGACGACGTCATTTCGATCGATCGCCTGACAAAGACCTATCGATCGGGTCTGATTGGCGGTCGTTCCATTGCTGCACTGCGTCACGTGTCGTTGCAGACCCGCCGTGGGGAAATTTTTGGATTGCTGGGGCCCAACGGTGCTGGCAAAACGACGCTGATCAAAATCCTGTTGGGGGTGATCCGCAGCAGCGGCGGTACGGCGCGTGTGCTGGGGCAGCCGGCCGGTTCGATCGCGGCGCGAAAACGCGTTGGTTACTTGCCCGAAAGTTTGCGGATCGACCGCCACCATACCGCTCGATCGGCGCTGCTGTTTTATGGCGGCATGAGTGGCTTGAGCCGTGATGTGATCACCACTCGCAGCGACGAACTTCTGCGATTGGTTGGTTTAAAAGGTCGCGACCGCGAATCGGTCAAGCGATTCAGCAAAGGGATGTACCAGCGATTGGGGCTGGCGCAGGCGCTGCTGCATGAGCCCGATTTATTGATTTTAGACGAACCGACCGATGGTCTGGATCCGGTCGGCCGCAGCGAAGTTCGGCGGCTGTTGTTGGAATTGCGGTCACGCGGCAAGACCATTTTTTTGAACAGTCATATCCTGCAGGAAGTGGAATTGGTTTGCGACCGTGTGGCCGTGATGGCTGCGGGGCAAGTTCGTGGTGTCGGCACGATTGACGAATTGACTGAGCGGCTTGGCGATCGGCAGGTGAAGTGGGACTTGTCTGGAGTTGATAACGAGCAGAGTTTGGGGCGATTGTTGGCCGATGCGGCCGGTTTGCCCGTACCCGAGGGCGAAGCTTTCTTGCGCAGTGCGGCTACGGGCGGCGATAAGATCGGCGGTCAGCGGGTATTGCTGGACCGACTGCCCAGCGGCGTAGTTCGTGCGACGGTGCCATGGGTGGATCAATTGGTGATCGATCGGACGATTGATCGATTGCGGGCATCGGGCGTGAGCATTGTGTCGCTGACCACACCGCGGCGATCTCTGGAAGATGTTTTCCTGTCGTTGGTCGGGTCGACCGAAGCCGAAGTCGACTTGGATATTGCCGCAAACGCCAATTGGAAGCCTGGGAATGACGCCCAAGACGGGGTTGAATCGGCGGTTGTCGGGTTGCGTGCTGAAGAGAACGCGGTCAATGGAGTCGCTCGGTGATTCGTCCTTATCTTGCCGTTGTGACCGATTCGTTTCGGTCGGCATTTGCATCGCGAGTGCTTTGGGTGGCATTGATCGCGATTTATATTTTCCTGTTTGCGATCGCTCCCATCGGGTATCGCGAAGTCTTTACGACGACGTTCCGCTGGCCCGATTTTGCCAACGGCACGCGGATGAAAGCGATGTTGGCGCGTGGGATTGCCGAGCTGGACAATCATGCGACCGATAACGCAGGCGACGGCGGGCAGGCGACGGCGAAAGAGACTCCGCCGGGGCGAATCGCGAGAAGTTTACCGGCTGAATTGCAGGGCAATTTGCGAAAAGTCGCTGAAGGCCAGGAGGTTCGCATTCGCTTGGACGTCTTCGCCGATGGATTGAACCAATTGTATGAAAACGGCGACTGGTACGACGTAGAAGTTTGGAAATCGACGCCTCGATTGCGTGAATTACGCGAGATCGAAAGCTTGGACGAGGGCGAATTGAGCGAAGATTTGCGGAAGCGTCGTGACCGCTTGCGGATCGAGGCGGCCTTGCCCGGAGTGTTTGAGAATCGTGGCTCGAGAAGCATTGCGCTCACTTATGCCGGGATGTCGTTTCCGGCTGTTTTGCAAATTGAAAAGCCGCAGTTTCAGATGCTGCTGAACCAGATCGTCTTGCGAATCATCATCGAGTGGGTGCTCGGTTTTGCGATGATTTTTCTCGGCATTTTGGTTACGGCCGCGATTATCCCGGACATGTTGCAACCCGGTTCGTTGCATCTTTTGCTGAGTAAACCGGTGTCGCGTGGGCTGTTGTTTTTGGCCAAGTTTGTCGGCGGATGTGCGTTTGTATTTGTATGCGTGACACAATTGATCTTTGGGCTGTGGCTGATCGCGGGATTGCGGCTGGACGTATGGAATGCGCGGCTGCTGCTGTGCATTCCCGTCTGCGTGTTTTTATTCGCTGTTTTTTACAGCGTCTCGGCTGTCGCGGGGCTGAAGTGGCGGTCGCCGATTTTGGCGATCGGTCTGGCCAATTTATTTGGTGCGGCGTGTTTGATCATCGGCATGGCGGGCGGGTTGTCGGATGGCTTTGTTGTCGAACGCGATCGGATCAGCGGCTTGACGGTTTCGGGTGACGCGGTCATCGCCGCGACACGTGGCGGGCATTTGCGACGCTACGATGCAGGCCAATCGAAATGGGTAAATCTGTTTCCGGACGACAATGGCAGCAGCGATCGGATTATTCCCCCTGTAACGCTTTCTGGCGGAACTGTTGCGACGGCTCGGGTGCGTGGCGGTCGGATGAACGTTTTTGGATCGGGGGCAACGCCGTTGTTGTTGGTCGATCCGACGCCGGGCATGATTCCGGAGCCGTCGATTGAACTGCCCGCCGGAACGCTGGCATTGCACGGGTTGCCCGACGGGGCGATTTTAGCACACAATTCAGGCGAGCTGATGATCGCCCGTGCATCCGATCTGCGGCCGTTGAATGAGCCGGAAAACGCTGAAGCAAAGCAGGACGGATCCGACAGCGAAAAAGCAGGCAACGCGAAAGCGGACACCGGCTCAGGTTTCGGGATGTGGCTGCCCAAGTTGATGAAGATGATGGGTGGGCCGAGCGACGGATTTTATTCGGTTTTGCCCGAAGGGATGACGCTGACCTCGCCCAGTTCGGTCGCCGTTTCGCAAGACGGCAATTCTCTGATGGTGCTCAGCGGTGGACGTTTGATTCGGCTCGATCGTCCGGCGGCTTCGGCCATTGGGACTGCCGACCAACCACGTTGGATACGCTCTGCACAGGCTGAAGTCGCCGTATCGGGCCGAACCGCCTGGCTTCGATACATCGGCGACTCGGCGGTCGTGTTGTTGCAACCGAAGAATCCGCCGTTGTTCTTTACCAACATGTTGCAGCCGATTGAGGTCGACGCTCAGGTGGTCGCTGCGATCGGTGATTTGTCTGTAATCGCGGCGTTGTCGTGCCATGCGGCCAATGGCTTGGTGATTCACGCCAGCAATGGACAAGCGTCGGTGGTAACTGTCGATGGCAAGCAAGCGTTTCAAGTTCAGCGACTCGGGCGGACATCCAGTGTCGAAGCGTTGCGGTGGGACAACGACAAAAGCGAGTTGTGGGTGGCGCAGAACATTGACCAAATCGCAGTGTGGGATTTTAAAGGGGTGAAAGCAGGTGATTTACCCAAGCGACCTTTGCGTGAGATTCGGCCGTCGATCAGCGGCTGGCGAATGGTGGAACGCTATGTGGTGACGCCGCTGAGGACAATCACGCCGCAGACCGGTGAGCTGGGCGACACGATTGCCAGCATTGTTTCGGGCGAAGATTCGTTGCAATTGCCCTTTGCGTCCGCTGGCGAACCGGCAATTATTGAGCGTTACAACGTCTGGCGTCCGGTGTTCACCTGTGGTGGATTCATCGCTGTGATGCTGTTGATCGGATGCGTCTATTTCTCCCGAACCGACTTTTGATCGGTCTGTGACAAAGAGTTGGCACCGATTTTCTGCTTTGACCTTCCACTTTGGGCAAACCTTTGCGATATTTAGGCCCGGCAACCCTCGCCGGGCTTGATTGGTTAGGCTGCCCATCCGGGCGTCTGAGCCTCTATTTGTCGGCAAAAAAACGAATTCTTATCCGCCACCGGCTGGACGATTGTTGGAGATGTACTTCGCCAATCGTGGGCCCAGATGACCGTGGCGGGCACAATGTTAGGTGATTGAGATGAGCTTGGAGAAACTGCGGAACATCGGTATCAGCGCCCACATCGACTCTGGAAAGACGACGCTGAGCGAACGGATTCTGTTTTATACAGGTCGTATTCACAAGATCGAAGAAGTCCGCGGCTCTGGCGATGGGGCGACGATGGACCATATGGAGCTTGAAAAGGAACGAGGGATCACGATCACCTCGGCCGCGACGAGCGTTAATTGGCAGGGCACGCCGATCAATTTGATCGACACGCCTGGACACGTCGACTTTACCGTTGAAGTGGAACGTTCGCTGCGAGTGCTCGACGGTGCAGTGTTGGTGCTGTGTGCAGTCGGCGGCGTTCAAAGCCAGTCGATCACGGTCGACCGCCAAATGAAGCGCTATCAGGTGCCACGCTTGGCGTTCGTCAACAAGATGGACCGCACCGGGGCCAATCCGTTCCGTGTGATGGAACAGCTTCGCACGAAGTTGGGCGCCGAGGCGTTCATGATGCAATTGCCAATCGGTGCCGAAGAAAACTTCCGCGGCGTCATCGACCTGGTTGAGATGAAGGCAATTACGTTCGGCGGCGATCGTGGCGAAACGGTCATCGAAGGCGAAATTCCCGAAGACCTGAAGGACGAAGCCGACGATTTTCGCAGCAAAATGCTCGAAGCGTTGTCGATGTACAGCGACGAGATGATGGAACTGCTGCTGAGCGAAGAAGAAGTCCCAACGGAACTCGTCTATCGGGTCGCTCGTCAAGCGGTTTTGGCAGGCGCAACGCCTGTATTCATGGGCACCGCTTACAAAGACAAAGGTGTTCAACCTTTGCTCGACGCTGTTGTTCGTTACCTGCCTAGCCCGCTGGAACGCGAGATCAAGGGCAAGGACCCCAAAGACGAAACGAGAAAGATCGAACTGCTGCCGGACCCTGAAAGGCCGTTTGTCGGTATGGCGTTCAAGATCGTTGACGATCCCTTTGGCCAATTAACGTTTATGCGTGTTTATCAAGGCAAGATCGTCAAGGGCGACAGCTATGTGAACCAGCGTACTGGCCGTAAGGAACGGTTCAGCCGCTTGGTCCGCATGCACAGTAACAAGCGCGAAGACATCGATACCGCGACTGCCGGCGACATCATCGCCGTCATGGGGATCGATTCGGCATCAGGCGATACTTACGCCATTGAACGCGACTTTTGTACGCTCGAATCGATGTTCATTCCGGAACCAGTTATCAAGGTTGCTGTGAACCCAGCCAGCCGTGCTGATGCCGACAAGATGGCTAAGGCGCTGCAACGCTTCCGCAAGGAAGATCCGACGTTCCGCGTCTTTACCGACGAAGAAACGAACGAAATCCTGATCAGCGGTATGGGTGAATTGCACTTGGATGTTTACGTCGAACGGATGAAACGCGAGTACAAGGTCGAAGTCGAAGTCGGTGCGCCGAAGGTCAGCTACCGCGAAAGTCCGACTCGTGAAATCGAGTTCAACTACAAGCACAAGAAGCAGTCTGG
Organism: Planctomycetaceae bacterium; assembly: GCA_003506095.1. Lineage (GTDB taxonomy): Bacteria > Planctomycetota > Planctomycetia > Pirellulales > Pirellulaceae > UBA6163. The sequence goes on from DNWZ01000846.1 coordinate 11,628, forward strand.
CGGTTCGGGCCAATACGCCCACATCGTCGGTAAATTGAGCCCGGTTGAATCGTCCAGCGAGGATAGCTTTACGTTCGAAGACAGCGTCGTCGGCGGACGTATTCCTAAGCAGTTCATTCCTGCTGTCGAAAAGGGCTTCCGCGATTCGTTGGCCAAGGGGCCCGTCGCTGAATATCCCGTGGTGGGAACCAAGATCGAACTGACCGACGGCAGCTATCACGACGTCGACAGCTCGGAAAAAGCGTTCTACACCGCCGCGCAAGGTTGCTTCCGTGAGTACTTCCAGAAGGCTTCACCGGTGTTGCTCGAACCGATCATGAACATCGAAGTCGAGTGCCCCGAGTCGTTCCAGGGTCCGGTTGTTGGTGACATCATTAGCCGCCGTGGCTTGATCACCAACACCGACGTTCGCGATGGGATCTCGGTTGCAACGGCCGAAGTTCCGCTCGCCGAAACGTTCGGTTACGCAACCGACTTGCGCAGCATGACTCAAGGCCAAGGGACGTTCTCGATGGAGTTCTGCAAGTACAATCAAGTGCCGTCGAACATCCAGCAAGACATCATCGAAGCCAAGCGTAAGGCACAATTGGTCGGGGCGAAGTAATTCGTAAAGTCCAATCGCCCAATACGATTCGAGAACCTCGCGGCTTAAAACCGCGAGGTTTTTTGTTGCTGCACAACGAAAGAAATCACTTCGGCCAAGCGATTGTCAATCGTGTGGGCCCGCCAAACTTCGAGTCGATCTTTAGTTGGCCGCCGATCGACTTGGCTCGCGCCGTCATCAACATCATGCCGTGATTTGATTTGATCGAGGCGGGGTCAAATCCTCTGCCATTGTCGGTAACGTGGATTTGACGACTCTGCGGAGAGTCGATTGCGACGCTGATCCGGTCGGCGTGCGAATGCCGGATCGCGTTTCGAATCGCTTCGGTTACGATGTTTGTAACAACGATTGAAGTTTCCGTTGGCATTGTGTCCCAAGGGAAATCGCCAGAAACATCCAGCTTTATCGGTTGCCCGTTTTTATCGAGTCGGGTGCTGAGCAGGTCGCTGACCAGTTCGATTTGTTGTTGCCAATAGCGCTCACCTGTTGTCGGAGGCGATACATCGCTGAGCAGTTCCCTTGCGGCCATCATCGACTGAACGACGAACTCTGCCGCACGATCGACCGACGAAAGCACAACGGGACCGGGCAAAGAGTGATCGGATTCGCCTGAGGCGCGAAGCTTGCCGGCAAGAGCTTCCAGTTGCATCCGGGCCGCGAACAATGGCGGGATAATTTGGTCGTGAATCTGGCCAGCAATCTCTGTTCGCTGCAGCCGTAACGATTCCTCGACATCATCCATCGGATCAGCCAAACCAGCCCTTCTTGTCGAAGCTCTCGATCGCCTTCTCTTCCGTCTTTTGAATGTCGAACAACTTATTCAAGTTTGTGATCTTAAAGACTTCGACCACATTGGTGGAAAGGTCGCAAAACTTGAGTGCCACACCCTGTGCCTTGCAAGCCTTGTTCACCATCACCAACTTGGTAATCATCGCCGACGACATAAAACTGACGCCACGGAAGTTCAGCACCAGTTTTTTGTGAATCGCTTGCGGTACCGCTTCTTGCAATTCACGGCCAACTTGCTCGATTCGTTGGCTGTCGAGGATCTTGCCGTCAGTAAAATAGATGACGACGACTTCGCCTTTGGTTTCGATGTTGATGGCGGCCATGCGGTAAGGTCTCGGGCGACAAAGAAGGGATTGGGAAGGGTCGATCGCGTAAGTACGAAGGAGGATTTGATTGGGAGCTTTCCGCCGGCCTTCGACGGAGTCGTCATAGAGTAACAGCGGCAAGGATTGGATGCAATTCACGAGGCAAAATCGCGTAGATCGCAACATCGTTCGGCGGCCATTGGCCTACGTTCGGCTGCTCCTTACCAGTCGCTGGCGTTCAAGTCGTCGACTAAAGCATCCAGGTCGCGGTCCGATGGTTCGCTTTGGACAACCGCATTGCTACCGCTGGCCTGGATCATGTGATTGCTGGCGACGGGCTTTACGGCGGATTGGTTCATTGGGAATCGTGTTTTGGGCGCAGCGGATGGCGGAGGCGATTCAGGCTGCGTCACCGGAAGCGATTTTGGCTTTGCGAGCCCACCGATCAGCAGCGGAACGGCTACGACGCGCCGTTGGTCCAGCAGTTGTTTCATGGCATTGACGACCGACGAAGGCGGATCGCCGCTGCGTAAGTCGACCAAATAGATCCGTCTCGCGCCAGGCATAGCGGCAGGTGTGTGGGGGTCGAGTTGATGCGGCGATCGTGCTCCAACGACGCCCAAGGTTGCCAGCGCTGCCAATGAATCATCCGCGTCACGCCAGTCCAGTACCGCAAGATCGGTCTCCAGCGAAGAAAGCAAAAGCAGATCGGTCTCTGCAATTTCCGCCGGGTTCAATGAGTTGACGATCGATAGGTCAATGCCTGGAACGCCCATCAATTGAAACACGAGCTCCGCATTAATCCCGGACTGCAATCCCGACATCCTTGACGATTGCACCAGCAGCACGCTCAGCCGGACAGCCATCACCCCTCCGCAGTCAAATGATATTTGAAAGTAAACTCGCTGCCCCACGGCGACGATTCAAAAAAACGCTCACGATCTCGCCGTGCCTCGACCGGCAGTCGACCTCTCGTTTCGCAGTCTCTCGTAAGCATCATAGAGTGAAAACCAGTAGTCGCGAACATTCGCCGAGGCCGCGCCGCTAACTTTCTGTTCTGGTGGATACCGCCGGGCTAGTTGATCCGCGATCTGCTGCATGGCAAATCGCTGCTCGCGGGGTAAGTCAGCTAATTTCTCGGCGGTCAAATCGGAAACGAGTTTAGCATCCCAACGAGTGCAAAAAAATGTCGGCACGAACCATTGCCGACGGTGGGCCGTGATCAACAATCGCGTCGATAGTTGTAAACACTTTAATCGAGCGATCATCGCCACGCGGGATGCCACCGACAATTGTTCGTATCCATCGATCACGACGAGTGCTTGGCCGGCGATCAATCGCGCCGCTTCAGGCGGGCCAAACGGTTTGCTGGACGAGCATAGGCGTACAAAACGGACTTCGCCAAAGTAGGCTTCCAATCGCGGCATCAGAAAATGCAGCAGCGTGGTTTTGCCAGTCCCGTGCGGTCCGATCACCGCCAACGCAGATTCCTTTTGGAGTCGATCGGCCAGCGATTGAGCAAATCTTTCAGGGTCAATATCTGGCGTGAATCGGTACCGCATTCGATCTGGTCGGACAAACCGCGTTGAAAACGGATTGAACGAGCCATCCGAAACGAGGCCCATCGGCGTCACAATAGCGATCGGCCGACAACGTCACCTGGCCCCGCCACCAATTCGACCTGGTGAGTCCCAGAGGGCGCCTCGGCAATACGTGACGACATCGCCCCGGGAACCGCATCGCTGATTAGCTGAAACGGTACTTGGACTACGGAATCTCGACCAACCGAACAGAACAACCTCACCCGAACGCACCAGCGAATCCGCACCAGTGTGCCTTCATAGCTCAGCGGCGTCAGCGGCAGGGCGCACTGGAATCCGTACGCTTGTCCCAGATCCAGTTCCTTTAACTGTGCATCGCTCCAGCGGCGGAAATGGTGGACATTCAAATCTTCGTCGCCTTTGCCCTCGGTATACCACATTACGGAAGCCTCAAGGCCATCGATGACAACTTCCGGAGCGATCTTGCCGATTCGCCAAAAGGCCGACAGCGGTTGCCCCATCCGATAGCGGCCATCCGCCTGGCACAACGACAGGCTCAGCGAGGGTGCCGAATCGGCGGCCCAGCGGGTGGATGAACGACGACGGGAAAGCTTTGGCAAAACGATGGCCACGGGCGGGCATCTCCACTGACTGTGATTTTCCAGCAAACGGCGTTGTGAGCACTTTGAAAAGAATGCATCGCATCGGCTGGCAACTCGAAACCCAATTCTTGCTCCCAAGGGTGGTGCGGGTCAATGGTCAGATCTCGCTGAGTATGCAGAATGTGGCTATAAGCCCTATGCCGGTCGATCCTAAGGTCGGTTCCTTGCCTATAAGTCGATTCTTCGTCACAAACCAGCTCGATCCTCAGCCTTCTCAGGCTTAACTTTCCCGCCTGGCTGACGAATAACGTGTAAGGTTCGCCAGGCTCCAGCGGGTGGTCGCTAATTTCAACAATCGTCGCTCCCACGCCGGCGGTTTTCTTCAGCGATTCAAGGAAATACCGAAACGCCCACCAGCCGATCCCGGCAAAGGGGAGCAGCAAAAACGTGAGCACCCATCGCGGTCGGTCGTTTAAGAAACCGGAAACGACAACAGCTAGCAAAACGAACCAGGTCGCGTTCCAAAGCAGCGATAGCGAGGCCGAAGCGGCCACAATCCGTGCCTGGTTCGAACCGTCCGATGCCAACCGATACGACTGGTGGACACCCGGGCTGTCTGTTAAGCCGCGACCTTGCGGAACCGTCGGCATCGGAGCCAAGTCTGATGACGATGGTCTCACCGATTCGCCGCCGACCGTGCGATCACCCACCACGCCTCGCCCAGCCATGGCCAATCGTCGCTCGTCGCTGGCACCAATCCGGATCAGCCGATAGAGGATCCCACCGCCGCCCAAGGCCAGCATGGCTAGCGACAAAACCATGACGATCCAGAACCCCAGCGTACTGGACGACGCTTCGTCGGACACGAATCGATCGGTAACGCCCGACGCGCCAAGCGACGCAGCGGCGAAACGCTGGAATAATACCAACGCCGATGTGAATACGCCCAGCAAAAACAGGCCGGCCAATAACATCGCTTCGCCGATCGCGCCGGAGAACGCACCGCCAAGTAGCCTGCTACCGCGTTTTTTCGTCCACGGTTTGGGCAATCGCATCAGCAGGCTTCTCTTCGCACAAAAGGGCTCAAACGCCAATTCACTGGAGCCAGATCAGGACGAAACGACTTCGTGCCCCGGACGGTAGAAGCCGAGGCTTTCTAACGAAGCATAAACTTCGTCGAGCGTCTTCTCGCCAAAGTTTGAAATCGATAGCAACCTTTTCGGCGTCGAGTTTAAAAGGTCGCGGACCGTCAGAATACCGGTCTCTTCAAGGCAATTTGTCGTTCGGACCGACAAACCCATTTCTGCGATGCTCAAGTTAAGCCGTTCCCGTCGCAGGCGTGCTTGTTCTTCGGCTTGGCTCAGCGGAATCCGTGTCTTCATCTTCGCGTCATCCCTTAGCGGAAAGATATCGGTCTCAGATAGCAATCGATCAACCTTGCGTGGTCGTACTTCCCGATTGCACCCGGAAAGATATCCGAAACCACGCATCCCGCAAGCTCTTTTTAGCCGACTTAATCGTCAACTTATTGAATTGCAAGGTTTTTTGAATTCACCGGTGCGACCGTGATGCCCCAAAATCAGCATAAGCGTTCTGCCTGTCAACGCTTACGACAGCACGCGTTCCGCACAAGTCGCTGGCCAGCTGTTTCACTTTGGCGACTGAAGTTGGGATGAAAATTCGGCCGCAGAAACTTGATAAATCTCGCCGTTGTCCTTAACGACCCAGCCGCCGTCAGTAGCCGCTTTGGATTCATGGGCGATAATCTTCGCCGTATCTGGGCTGACACCGTCGCGAACAGTTTGCTTCCAAACGACGGTAATCGACTTGTCTCTGATAGCGGCAACCGCAGATGGAAAGCGACCTTCAAAATTGACCGTATCATTTTCGTTGGCCAGCGGAACGTTCATCATGCTCGATTCGAGCAATAAATCTCGCATTTCCTGGATTGCGGTAGACGCGCCATCGGGAACCCCGGGAAGGCTTCCGCCCCCTTGGCCATTGCAACCCGTGATGCCGGTCACAGCCAACACCAGCAGCCCGATAACGATAAAGTTTTTTACGGACATCGACTTTTTGCTGAGGAAAAATAGGATTATTGAAGAATCTGCCCACCCGAACTGAACGAGTGGAACAGGGTGGAGAGCATTCGATGAAAATGATTGCCAGCGATTCCGAAACAACAGCAAGCGACGCTAATCAAAACTGACGACTTCGCCACCGGCTCGACTGCCAAGGCCACGCCACATAATAAAGTCGACACTGTCTGAGACAAAGCTAACCGAGCCGTCTGCTCGACAAACATTCGCTCCGCCGCTGTGATAGCTCGAAGCCGCCATGTGCAGATCATTGAAGCTCACACCGCAGTTATATTGCTGCTGTGCGATGTTCTGTCGTCTGCGGTTCCAGTTGATGGGCAGCGTATGGCTGTAAGTAAAGTTCGGCGTTAAGGCTCTGTAGTACTGATGCCCTGTGTATCGAATCCATGTGCTCGTTGTCGTGTTGCCGCCGGGCAAGCATTGAGGGATGGTTCTGCCGTCGATATATAAATTGGGATCCGTGTAAGCAGTGGGCGTGAAGAATGCCGTGGTGTGGTTCCATTGATTGGTGGCGTTCCAAGCGAGAGTTCCTCGCATCACTTCAGCGAACATAACCGTATTGCTTGTGCCATCGGTGATTTGCCCCATGCTTGGACCTCGCATCGTCTCGCCAGCAGAAGGATAGGGACCGGAGAAAATTCCATCAAAAGCGGTCCCGCCCCGCAGACGCGATGCCCCGGTGCTGGCATGGTAGCTCTGTCGACCAGCGTTCCCGCCGTCGACGTAGAAGACCTCCGAGGGGTCAGAAGGACAAAGGAACGTTGGCACATCGAATAGCCGCGCGGCACGATTTGCGCCTGCTCGGGCTGGAACGGAAGGATGAATCGGAGCATCACTGTTTACGTTGTAATCCAGGTTGAAAAGCTCGTATTTGCTGGCTTGTTCGAAGTAAGGGAGCAGGAATACCTGGACCGGTGCCTCGGAGGTTCGCGTGACGCGGGCCCCACTCGTTTCTGTAAAAACTTTCGTGTGCTGGACGGGCGGAAAGTATTTGAACGCACTTTCAAAGTTGTGTGCCGCTAATCCGAATTGCTTGAGATTGTTCGAGCACTGCATCCGACGGGCAGCTTCGCGAGCCGCTTGTACGGCGGGCAACAACAAGCCAACCATGACACCAATGATCGCGATGACGACTAGCAATTCGACCAGTGTGAACCCGACACGCTTCGTATCGATCCGCCGCATGAGACCCTCCAGGGAAACAAAAGTAGTTTGAAAAACCTTCGCCCCCTTCAATCAGTAAAAAAAACCGGCAGAGCTATCGTCTGTCCAATCGGCAATACGCAATTTAACGCAGGGGGCTAGGCCTTACCGCAAATGGTGCGCCGCTTGGTGGCGGCATCCACATGAGGAAAAATCGACTTGCGACAGAGGAGTGGTCTTTCGAACACTTCCGGTTGTATCGGCGACATCGCCCCCCTTACCAGCGCAAGCCTTCGAGGGCAATTTCCGAATGATAGATCGATTTAAATGCCTCTAACGTCGGCAATGCCGACTGCGGTTGCTCGCTTTCCGCGCACCGGATTGAAATCAGTTCGACACTCTGAAGGAGGTTGCGCGTATCGTTCATACGAGCCTCTGAGAAATGTATAATTAGGGGGACGAAAGCGGGGCTTGTTTGTTCCCGGCCGAATTATGGTCATAGTTCGGGCCGAGTTTTGACTGTATGGTTTTCAACTCCTTTGAGGGGGTGGTGGCTAGGTTAACGGTGTAGAATACAACGCAGGGTTCAGCAATAATTCTGGCGAAAAGAGGCTCGTTCTGCGACCACAGTTTCGCCAGCAACAGCTAGCCGGTTTTGCCGCCGTCGAATCGAGTAGGTAATTCAATAAGTTGCTACTCGGTATGACTCAGCAGGTTGATAAATCGATCGCTCGTCGCCAGCACCTGCTTCAACGTAAACCCCGGGTGGCGCTCGACTCGCGGAGCTCGTCTTCGCTTACCCGGGGCTAAGATCCACCACCGCTTCGCGGTGGAAGCGAATGTAGAGCAATTGTCCTCAATTGCTTCTCTTCCGATCAGAACCAGTCGCGTGGCCACCAGAGCAATTGAGGACAATTGCTCTACAACGTTTCGCTAGCTTCGCGGCTCCCAGAACCAAACGCCATCATGAAGGAATGGATTCAAAACGCCACCGACACCGATCAATCACGAATGTTCCTTCTGCTAGCATGGAAGCAAGCCTCAGACGCCAGCGATCCTGCTGAGCTGTACATTTTTACCTATGATTTCTTGGGGCGAGCGACGCAGATTTTGGCGAGCGTGACGGGGATGAGCGATTCGGTGCTGCTGGGCCAGCAGTTTGATGCCTCGCGGAATCGCACGCAATTGAACGTCGATATCGGCTCGGCCGTCGATTCAACCACCAGCTACCTTTATGACGCGCGAAATCGCATGATCGAGATCCTGCAAAATCAAGTCGGCGCTACCGATGCTTCGGCCGCTTTGGCCGATAAGCGGATTCAGTTCGGCTATGACCCTGCGGGGCGGATCAATCGTATCGACCGGTTCGACGGGGCCGGCGCGACTAATCCCGTGATCTCGTCGAACTTCCAACGTGATGGACTGGGGCGTTTGATTGGTCTGGATCATTACGATACGCTCGCCTGGCAAGCTGATTTGGCAACGTCGACGACTCCAGCGGTTGGCGGATCGATCCTGGCCAACTACCACTTCGCGTTCGATCTCGCCAGCCAAATGACATCGATGCTCAGCGGCCTGGATGGGCTGAGCCAATACCATTACAACTCGACGGCACAGCTTGTCGGTATTGAGACGACCGATTCGACGCTGCCCGATCAAACGTTCGCGTTTGATGACAACGGCAACCGCACCGATCCAGAGACGATTGTCGGTGTGAACAATCGATTGCTGCAGAATGCCGATTTCAATTACGTTTATGATGCCGAAGACCGGTTGGTCGAGCGACACTCACGAACCGACGCCACCTGGACAAGCTACACCTGGGACCATCGCGGGCGGCTCGTTTCGGTCGCTCATTACGACGTCGACCCGGTCAGCGGCCTGAATGTGTTGCTTGGGCACGTGACCTATCAATATGACGTCTTCAATCGCCCGGTCAGCAGTTTCAGTGCCGAGGGCGAATCAAATTCGAACCCACGCCAGACGCACCGGATTTACGACGGCCAGCATCTGCTGCTTCGCTTCGTCGACGGCGAGCTTGCCAATCGTTATCTGCATGGTCCGCTGGTCGATCAATTGCTGGTTGATGAACGGGTCGATACGAACGAGTCGCTCAGTCGCTGGGTGCTAACGGATCACCAAGGGACGGTGCGAGATTTAGCGGTACGGGACGCCAGCACCGACGAGATCATAATCAGCAACCACCGCGTCTTTGACGCGTTCGGGAATTTGCTGAGCGAGACAGCGGGCGGTGAAAGCACAATTTTTGGCTACGCCGGTCGCGAGTGGGAAGAAGTCGCCGATTTGCAATTCAACCGAGCCCGCTGGTACGACCCAACGATCGGTCGCTGGATCAGCCAAGACCCGATCGGGTTTGCGGCGGGTGATGCGAATTTGTATCGGTATGTGGGGAA